>NZ_JASCPK010000110.1:0-20290 GCF_029959385.1 Pseudomonas sp. PS01303 | reverse complement strand
GCGGTGAGTCAGGCAACATATGATTTGAATGGTAGTCCGCTATCGCGAGCAGGCTCACTCCTACAGTGGATTATTGGTGTACCGAGTTTTCGTGTTCACCTCCAAACCCTGTGGGAGCCTGGCTTGCCAGCGATGGGGCCCGCCAGGACACCGCGTCAGTGGGCCTTGAACAACGTCACCGACACCACCTGCTCACCCTGCACCTCCAACCGCAGCAATGCGCGGGGCGACGGCTCATCCTCGAAACATTCAACAATCACCGCGTGCGCCGAACTGGCCTGCAATGCCAGCTGCCGCGCATGTTTCAACAGGCGTTTCACCGCTGCACTGACCGGCATCGGCGCGTGCCCGCCGCGCACTTGCTCACAGAATTCCAACGCGATTTCACGGGGTGTCGGTGCCGGCGGTGATGCCAACCCAGACTCGTCGAACAGCCGATTGAGTTGTTCCGCCGCACTCACCGCCCGCGGAAACCCCGCGAATGCCGAGGCCTGCAACAGCACCTCAGTCATTTCACCGGGGGCCAAACCCGAGGCCAGCCCTGTTTTGAGGTGCACACTCAATGGCGGGCCGACCATGCCCGACGCCACGATGGCGGCAAACGACACCGCTTCCCGCAAGCGCGGATCGAGGCCAGGGCGGGCGTGCAAATGCCCATAGACCACGCCAACCGCCAACTCACCCAGCGCGGGCACGGTGTGAAACAGCGCATCGAGGCGTGCGCCGCCGTCGGGTACAAGTTCGGTAAACGTCTGTCGGCCTTCGTGGTACAGCGAGGCCATGGGCGAGGGTGTGTGGTTCATTGGAAAATCCTCAAGAAAATGAGGATGGCGGCTAATCAACTACGCACGAACTTCAGCATGAAGGAGCATCCATCGCAGGGGTTGCCGGCGTCATTGCGACGCCGGTTTCTTCACCTTAGACGAACTCCACCACCGGCATCTGCCGTTTCATCAGCACTTTGCCGGCGCGAATCGAATACAGCGGCAAACCCTGACTGCGAATCACCTCATAATCACTGTCCGCCGACAGAATCAGCAGGTTCGCCGGACGCCCCTGTTCCAGCCCATAACGCTCGCCCAGATGCATCGCTTTGGCGCTGTTGTCGGTGACCAGATCCAGCGCACTTTGCAGGTTGCGATAACCGAGCATGTGGCAAATGTGCAGCCCCGCCTCAAGCACCCGCAGGATGTTGCCGTTGCCCAGCGGATACCACGGATCGACGATGGAATCCTGACCGAAACACACGTTCATCCCGGCTTCGAGCAACTCGTTCACCCGGGTGACGCCACGGCGTTTCGGGAAGTTGTCGAAGCGTCCTTGCAGGTGGATGCTTTCGGTTGGGCAGGAGACAAAACTGATCCCGGAATGCCCGAGCAGACGGAACAGTTTCGCGCAGTAAGCGTTGTCATAAGAACCCATCGCCGTGGTGTGGCTGGCGGTGACGAGGGCGCCCATGTCGCGGCTGCGTGCTTCTTCGGCGAGTACTTCGAGGAAGCGTGAGTGCGGGTCGTCGGTCTCGTCGCAATGCACGTCGACCAGGCAACCGGTGCGCTCGGCCAGATCCATCAGAAACTTCACCGAACTGACGCCCTGATCGCGGGTGTATTCAAAGTGTGGAATGCCGCCAACCACGTCGGCGCCCATGCGAATCGACTCTTCCATCAACTCGCGGCCATTGCGGAACGACTCGATGCCCTCCTGCGGGAACGCGACGATTTGCAGGTCGATCAGGTGACGGCTTTCTTCGCGCACTTCGAGCATGGCTTTCAGTGCGGTGAGTTGTGGATCGGTGACGTCGACGTGGGTGCGCACGTGCTGAATGCCGTGCGCGGCGAGGGTCTGGATGGTTTTCTTGGCGCGGGTCTTGGTGTCTTCTTCGGTGATGGTGACCTTGCGCTCGCCCCAGCATTCGATGCCTTCGAACAGCGTGCCGCTCATGTTCCAGCGCGGCTCGCCAGCGGTCAGGGTGGCGTCGAGGTGAATGTGCGGTTCGACGAAGGGCGGCACTACCAGATTGCCGCCGGCGTCGAGATCGTCGGGGCCCAGCGTCGGCGCTTCGGTCTGCCGGGCGATGCTGCGGATCAGGCCGTCTTCAAGGTGCAATTCGTGCAAACCTTCCTGGTTGCGCAAACGGGCGTTGATGATGTGCATCAGGCGAATCCTTTTTTATAAGTCTTGTAGTGGCGCGGCCGCGCTGCGAGCGCCGAGCGCGCCGGTGACGATGACATACGTTAACGCGGCAGCGGCGATGCCTACCAGCGGCGCAACCCATGGCGAGCTGAACGCGGCGACGGTGCCGACCGCGTAAGCCCCGAGGCCCGGCCAGTTGAACGCCGGCAACCGTGCGTCGGCCAGGCGTGGATAGTGCCCGCGCCAGCGGTAGAAAAAGTCGGCCATGATCACCCCGCCAATCGGCGGAATCACCGTGCCGAGCAGAATCAGGTAGGGCACGAGCATGTCGTACATGCCGAGCAAGGCGAGCAAGGTGCCAATCACTGCACCGGCCAGCGTCACGGTCTTGCGCCGTCCGGTGCGCAGCAGGTTGCAACCGGCGACGGCGAAGTTGTAGATGGTGTTGTCCTGCGTGCTCCAGATGTTCAGCAGCAGCATGGCCATCGCGGCCATGGCGAAGCCTTGCAACAGCAGCACTTCAACCACGTCCGGCTGCTGATAAACGATGGCGCCGTACGCGCCGATCAGCACCATCAAACCGTTGCCGATGAAGAAACCGATCAGGCTGGCCAGCACCGCGACACGCGCCGAGCGCGAGAAACGCGTCCAGTTGGTCGCTTGCGTCGCGCCGCTGACGAAGGTGCCGAACACCAAAGTAATCGCCGTCGACCAGTCCAGCGAACCGCTCGGCACGACGCTGAGCAATCCTTGGAAACCGCCAACTTTCACTGTCGCCACCCACATCGACAGCATCAGCAGCAACATCATCGCCGGCACTGCGATGTACGACAGAATCTCCAGCCCGCGATAACCGACGTAAGCCGTGGCACAGAACACCAGACCGAACAGCACCATCAGCCCGAGCACCGTGCCCTCATCGAGTTCGAAGTATTTGCCGAGCACCACCGCAGCCGTGGCAGTGCCCCAGGCGTACCAGCCGATTTGAGTGAAACCGAGGATCAGGTCGCTGAGTTTGCTGCCGACTTCGCCGAAGCAAAAACGCCCCATCAACACCGAATTGAGGCCACTCTTGAAGGCGATGTAACCGAGGCCTGCGGCGTACAAACCGAGCAGCAAGTTGCCGACGATGATCACCGCCATCATCTCGCCGAAACTGAACGCCACGCCGAGCTTGCCGCCGGCAAACATGGTCGCGGTGAAAAACGTGAAGCCCAGTAACACCATCGCCGTAGAGGCCAGGCCTTTGCGCGCGTGCATCGGGACTTCGCTGAGGGGGTAATCGTTGCCGGGATCGTTCTGCGTCATGGGGCGGTCCTTGCTGAGAAAGAGAAGACGCGGAGAAAGGTTGCAGTGGTCGTGCCATGTTCCGGTTGGCGCGGGTTATGTATAGACGAGACACGTGGATTAGCGCGAAATCGGTGCACCCGAACACACCAAAGCCCAATGTAGGAGCTGCCGAAGGCTCGGGCCGCGATCGGACGATCCTTTGATTTTGCTCGTTCCCACGCTCTGCGTGGGAATGCAGCCCGGGAAGCTCCGCGTCCCACCCAAAGCCGAACGCGGAGCGTCCGTTGAGGCATTCCCACGCAGAGCGTGGGAACGATCAAGGTCAGAGGAAGCGTAATAGGGCGGCGACGATGGCTTCGGGGGCGTCTTCCTGGACGAGGTGGCCGGCGTTGGGAATCGGGTGGAATTGTGATCCCGGGATCATTTGATGTAACGCTCGGCCACGCTCGATGGGAATCCACTGATCGTCTTCGCCCCAGAGAATCTGTACCGGGCAGCGGATGCTCGGATACAACGGTTCTGCCTCACGGGTATAGCGCTCATCCATCTGCGCAATCTGTCGATAGAACGCCGCTTGCCCCGGATTGCCGAGCCACGGCTCAACGTAGGGCGCGAGTTCGTCGTCGGGAATCGCCCGGTGAATCGCCCCGCGAATGTAGGTCGGCACGACGGCGCGCTGGATGTAATCGGGCAGACCGCTGAACGCTGCCTCATGCTGGCGAACATGCTGCACAAACGGCGATCCCCATGGCGTCAGCGCCACCGGATCGATCAGCGTCAGGCTGCGGTAATCCTTGCCATTGAGCAGGTGAGTGCGCAGCGCGGTGGCACCGCCAAAGTCATGGGCGACCACGTCGGGATTTTGGATGTTCCAGTGATCGAGCAACTGCGCCAACAACTGGTTTTGCACACCGAGGGAGACATCGGCGGCAGGTTTCGCGGAGCGTCCATAACCGAGCAAATCGAAGTAATAAACGCGGTGCGTGGCAAAGAAGTGCGGCGCGATCCGATGCCACACGTAAGACGAGAAAGGTGTGCCATGCACGAACACCAGCGGCGGGCCATCGCCGCGCATGGCATGGCGCACTGAGTGACCGTTGAAGTCAAAGACCTGATCCAGCAGCCAATCTGTCATGGGCCTGTCCTCTTGGCGGGTGGGGAGCCAAAAAGCATAGGCATAAAAAAACAGCCGTGAAGGCTGTTCTTGAACATCAACGCTATTCCCCTGTGGGAGCGGGCTTGCTCGCGAAAGCGGAGTGTCTGTCACATCAATGTCGATGTTCCGACGCCTTCGCGGGCAAGCCCGCTCCCACAGGGTTTTGCAGTGTTCTCAGGATCGGGTTACTCGCCGCGATAGATGCAGCCGCTGGTGCAGGTCTCGTGAATACGGATCGCGCTCAGTTCTGGCAGCAACGGCTTCATTTCATTCCAGATGAATTTGGCCAGTACTTCGCTGGTCGGGTTTTCCAGGCCAGGAATGTCATTCAGATAGTTGTGATCCAGACGCTCGTACAACGGCTTGAAGATTGCTTTGATTTCCGAGAAATCACGGATCCAGCCAGTGTGCGGATCGAGGTCGCCGCTCAGGTGAAGCGCCACTTTGAACGAGTGACCGTGCAGACGTCCGCACTTGTGGCCGTCCGGGACGTGCGGCAGGCGGTGGGCGGATTCGAAGGTAAACTCTTTGAAGATTTCCACGGTATTTTCAGCTCTGTTCAGATGGCGTTCGCCGCAGCGATTCGGGCAGGCGGCGAGTTTACCAGCTTGTGTTTGGCCGTGCTGACTAAAGGGTCAGCAAGCGCTCGGCGAGGCGACCATTGGCAGTCAGTTCGAGGAACTCGTCGCCCAGACGGCGGCTCTCGTCCATCGCCGCGTGCCAGTATTTCTGCCGGCTCGGTGCATCGCCCATGAAGCGTTTGAAGTCGTTACGATCGGGCAGTTTGCCGTAGGGCAGACGTGCCAGATACTCCTTCGACGGCGCGAGCAGCAGCACGTCCTGCAAGCGCTGCACCGAGGCTTTGCGCCACGGCAGGGTCTTGTCGAACCAGCCCGGAATCACCCGGTCGGTGAAGTGCGGATAGAGCACGATGCCGTCACCGCTGTAGGGCAGATCGAGGTGATAGTCGAGCAGACCGCCGTCGCGGAAGGTGCCAGCCCCGGCGCCCGGCAGATCGCGCACGCCTTCCATGACCATCGGGATCGAACCCGAGGCCAACAAGGCCTGACGTAAGTTGCCGGCATTCAGGGCGACGAAGCGCGACGGGAAATCGTCGAGCGCATTCACCGGCGGGGCGAGGCGCGGATCGTGGATGATCAGCCGTTCGAAGTGCCGCGACAGTCGCGCACGACCGCGCAGGTTATCGGCGATCACCGAACCCAGCGCCAGACCGAGGCGACCGCGATGGTCATCAGCGAGACGGCCCTGACTTTTCACCACCATGATGTTCAAGCGGTAATGCGCGTTGTCGAGGATGCTCGCGTCGCGGCCATCGAGCAGGTCATTGAGCATGCGCTGCGAGCTCTGACTGATCTCGGCCATGGTCACGCCTTTGTTGAAATTCTGCTCGGCGTAGAGCTCGCCGAGGCGGCGGATGCCTTCGGCGGCGTCCGGCAGGCAAGCGCTGGCGAAGCGCCAGGAACCGACCGAGGCGCCAATCAGCGAACGCTCACGCGGCGCACTCGGCAGCCATTCACCGAACAGCGCCAGATCCAGCCCCTGAATCCCCAACGCCTTCGGCCCACCGGCCGCACCGGGCAGGGTGCCGACGTCAGCGGCGTTCAGACCCTGCGCGCGAATCCGCGCCATGGCCCGTGGGCCGGCCTTGAGGGTGAGGGCGGGGAACTTGATGTGGATGGCGGTCATACCGGTCTCGATCGTTAGCAAGCGAACAATTATAAGCACATGTTACAGATCCTTGTAGGAGCAGAGCTTGCTCGCGAAGGCGGCGTGTCATTCAGCAATGATGTGTCTGAGGTTCCGCCTTCGCGAGCAAGCTTTGCTCCTACAGGGATGTACATGGAGCGGGAGAATGATGGCAATTCAGTTTCAGTTAAGTTCATCTGGTTAAGGTGCCGACCGTGAGCAATACATAAAAAATACGGAGACACCCTTTTGAAAACCCTGACTGCCCTGTCCATTTGCGCGATCATCGGCTTCACTGCCAGCATCGCCCACGCCCGCGATCTGGGCCCGGATGAAGCCCTGCGCCTGCGCGACGCTGGTACTATCGTTTCCTTCGAGAAGCTCAACGCAACCGCGCTGGCCAAACATCCGGGCTCGACGATCACCGAAACCGAGCTGGAAGAAGAGTACGGCAAGTACATCTACCAGGTCGAAATGCGTGATCCGCAGGGTCTCAATTGGGATCTGGAATTAGACGCGATGACCGGGCAGGTTCTCAAGGATCATCAGGATACGTAATGAAGCTTAATGTTCGCGCCACCAGCCGCACGGCGCTGGCGCTGGTTGTTTTTTGCTCGGCGGCGATGGCCCGCGACCTCGATCAGGACGAAGCGCTGAACCTGCGTCGCCAGGGCGTCATCCTGCCGCTGGAGCAAGTGCTGCAGCAGGCAATGGATCGTTATCCGGGCGCCAAACTGCTGGAAGTCGAGCTGGAAGAGAAACACGACGTCTACATTTATGAGGTCGAGTTGCTTACCGTCGAGGGTGTCGCCCGTGAGCTGCACCTCAAGGCCGAAACCGGTGAATTAGTGAAAGACAAGGAAGATTGATCGATGCGTTTGCTTTTGGTGGAAGACCACGTACCGCTGGCCGACGAATTGCTCGCCGGTCTGCAACGCCAAGGCTACGCAGTCGATTGGCTGGCGGACGGCCGTGATGCGCTGTATCAGGGCAGCAGCGAGCCGTACGACCTGATCATCCTCGACCTCGGTCTGCCCGGTGTGCCGGGGCTTGAGGTGCTGGCGCAGTGGCGCGCGGGCGGTCTGGCGATTCCGGTGCTGATCCTCACCGCGCGTGATTCCTGGGCCGAGCGTATCGAAGGCCTGAAAGCCGGCGCCGACGATTACCTGACCAAACCGTTTCACCCCGAAGAGCTGTTTCTGCGCATACAGTCGCTGCTGCGCCGCTCCAAGGGCCAGTCCAATCAGGCGACGTTGCAAGCCGCCGGCCTGCATCTGGACGAGGGCCGTCAGTGCGTGGTGCGCGACGGCACCGACATTCAACTGACCGCCGCCGAGTTTCGTCTGCTGCGTTATTTCATGCTGCACCCCGAGCAAATCCTTTCCAAAAGTCACCTCGCCGAACACCTCTACGACGGTGAAACCGAGCGCGATTCCAACGTCCTCGAAGTCCACGTCAATCACCTGCGCCGCAAGCTCGGCAAAAGCGTGATCGAAACCCGTCGCGGTCAGGGTTACCTGTTCGGCGGGCAGGCTTCATGAGGTCAATCCAGCGCCGCTTGAGCCTGGGGTTGATCAGCGTGATGGTGATCGTCGGTCTGGTGCTGGCGCAAACCAGTTTGTGGTTGTTCGAAGTGGGTTTGCAGCGCTACCTCGAAGCCGGCCTGCGCGACGACAGCGAAACACTGTTGGTGGCGCTGGTGCGCGGCCCCATGGGGTTGCAGCTGGATGAGCGGCACTTGTCGCCGGCGTATCAGCGACCGTTTTCCGGGCATTACTTCCGTATCGATTTTGCCGACAGCCACTGGCGTTCGCGATCGCTGTGGGATCAGGATCTGCCGCTGCTGGATCAGCCCGGTCTGCACAGCAACTTGCAACTGGGGCCGGACGGTCAACGCTTGTTGGTGCTTCGTTCGGACTATCGGCGTCTGGGTCAATCGATTTCGATCAGCGTTGCGCAGGATTACACCCCGGTCAGCGACAGCTTTCAGCGCATGCGCCAGATTGGCCTCGGTCTGGGGTTGGCGGCGTTGCTGCTGATTCTGTTTTTGCAGCGACTCACGGTGCGCCGCGCACTGAAGCCGCTGGAAAAGGCCCGCGAACAGATCGCGCAATTGCAGCAGGGCCAGCGTTCACAACTGGATGATCAGGTGCCGGTGGAACTGGAACCGCTGGTGGCGCAGATCAACCATTTGCTTGCGCACACCGAGGACAGTCTCAAGCGTTCGCGTAATGCGCTGGGCAATCTCGGGCATGCGTTGAAAACGCCGTTGGCGGTGCTGTTGAGCCTGGCGTCGAGCGACAAACTCGATGCCCATCCCGAGCTGCGCAAGATTCTTCTCGAACAACTGGAACAGGTGCAGCAACGGCTCAACCGTGAACTGAACCGCGCACGATTATCTGGCGATGCGTTGCCGGGTGCGTTGTTTGATTGCGATGCCGAACTGCCAGGGTTGCTGGCGACACTGAACATGATTCATGGCGAGCATCTGGCGTTGAGTTATGTCGCGCCGGCGGGATTGCAGTTGCCGTGGGATCGTGAGGATTTGCTGGAGCTGCTGGGCAATCTGCTCGACAACGCCTGCAAGTGGGCGGATGCCGAGGTGCGTTTGAGCGTGGTCGAAACGCCTGAGGGATTTGCCCTGAGCGTGGAAGATGACGGGCCGGGGATCCCAGAAGAACAGCGCGCGCAGGTGTTCAGTCGGGGGACGCGGCTGGATGAGCAGACGCATGGGCATGGGTTGGGTTTGGGGATTGTGCGCGATATTGTCGATACGTGGGGCGGGCGGTTGGCATTACTGGAAAGCGAGTGGGGCGGGCTGAAAGTGTTGATTGAACTGCCTCGGCGGTGAGGCTTTTAGAAGCCCCTCAGCCTGGCCCTCTCCCGGAGGGAGAGGGGACTGACCGATTTGGATGGGCGAGGTACGCCGACTTGGGGTATCGAGTCGAACTCAGGTTTTGAAAAGCAAAAGCCCCTCACCCTGGCCCTCTCCCGGAGGGAGAGGGGACTGACCGAGTTGGATGGCCGAGGTATGCCGACTTGGGGTATTGAGTCGAACTCAGGTTTTGAAAAGCAAAAGCCCCTCACCCTAACCCTCTCCCGGAGGGAGAGGGGACTGACCGAGTTGGATGGCCGAGGTATGCCGACTTGGGATATCGAGTCGAACTCAGGTTTTGAAAAGCAAAAGCCCCTCACCCTGGCCCTCTCCCGGAGGGAGAGGGGACTGACCGAGTTGGATGGCCGAGGTACGCCGACTTGGGATATCGAGTTGAACTCAGGTTTTGAAAAGCACATAGATCGGCTCCCTTTCCCCTCTACCCCTTGGGGGAGAGGGCTGGGGTGAGGGGGAAAGGATTTACCTGACACCCCTCAATCCCGAATCACACCCGAAACTGATCCATCAAACTCTGCTGCTGATTCGCCAGGCTGTTCAGCGACTGACTCACCCGCGCCGACTCATTCGCCTGGCCGGACAACGATTCCGTCACATCGCGAATCGTCGCCACGTTGTTGTTGATCTCTTCCGCCACCGCGCTCTGCTCTTCCGCCGCGCTGGCGATTTGCAGGTTCATGTCGCTGATCACCGTCACCGCGTCGCCGATCTGGCGCAGCGCAGTCACCGCTTGGCCAACCTGTTCAACACTGCCCTGCGCCTGACGATGGCTGTTGCCCATCGAACCGACCACTTCCTGCGTCCCCGTCTGCAGTTGCTCAATCACCTGACGGGTTTCTTCCACCGACTCCTGCGTGCGGCGCGCGAGGTTGCGCACTTCATCGGCGACCACGGCAAAACCACGTCCGGCTTCACCGGCGCGTGCCGCTTCAATCGCGGCGTTGAGGGCCAGCAGGTTGGTTTGCTCGGCAATGGCGCGGATGGTTTCCAGCACAGCACCGATTTTCTCGCTGTTCGCGGCAAGGCCTTCGACCTGCACCATCGCCGCGCTCATGTCGGCGGCGAGGGTGTCGATGCTCGCGGTGGTGCGGTCGATCACGGTGAGGCCCTGACGGGTGGCGCGGTCAGCGTCCTTGGCGGCTTCGGCGGCTTGCGCAGCACTGCGCGCGACGTCTTGTGCGGTGGCGCTCATTTCGTGGGACGCGGTGGCGACCTGATCGACCTGACGGTATTGCTGCTCCATGCCGGCGCTGGTCTGCGTGGCGATGGCCGAGGACTGATCGGCCGTGTCGCGAGCGTCCTGCACCGAGCGTTTGACGTCGGCAATGATCGGCTGCAATTTATCGAGGAAGCGGTTGAACCAACCGGCCAATTGACCGAGTTCATCCTTCTTGTCGTAGGCCAGACGGCGGGTCAGATCGCCTTCACCGCTGGCGATGTCTTCGAGCATGTGCGCCACACCGAGGATCGGTTTGGTCACGCTGCGCGCCATCAGCCACACCAGCAGCAGGCCGATCAGCGCGGCGAGCACGCCGAGGCTCAGCTCAATCAACGTGCCTGAGGTGTTGCTCGTGTCCAGTTGGTGCTTGAGCGCTTCGGCGCGGCTGACCAGAACTTTTTCCGGCACATCGAGCAGCACGCCCCACGACGGTCCACCGGGAATCGGCTGGAATGGCGACAGCACTTTCAACTGGCCGTTGCTGTGCAGGCTGGTGACGTTGCTGTTCGAGGCCAATAGCCGCAGCAGCTCAGCGCCGCTGGTTTTGTCGACCGCATCCAGACGCTGGCTGAGTTTGCCGGCGTCCGGGCTGTAACCGGCGAGCAGGCCAGCGGGGCTGATGATGCTCACGGCGGTCTGGCCGTCATAGAGCTTCTTGCTCGCGCTCTGGCTGGTCGCTTGCAGGCTGTTGAGGTTGATGTCGACCGACAGCGAGGCGATGACTTTGCCGTCGACTGTCAGCGGGAACACGATGCTGGTCATCAGCACGTTGTGGCCGTCGATCACGTAGAAGTACGGTTCGATCACGCAGGGTTTGAGTGTGGTGCGCGGGCAGGTAAACCAGGCATTGGCCGCTTGGCCGGAGGGGCCGGTGCTGGTGTCGGCCATGTCGCTTTCCGGCAGCGCCATCGAGGTCACTTTGCCCGGCGTCGGTTGCGACCAGTACAGGGCGAAACGGCCCTTGTCGTTGCTGCCGAGCTCGGCCTGGTTGGCGAATAGTTCGTCCTTGCCATCCAGCGCATTAGCTTCGAACACCAGCGACAGGCCGAGCAGATCCGGGTTGGCTTGCAGCGCGGATTTGACCTGACGGGTCATGTCTTCGCGCAAGTCGAAGGCGTCGAGGAAGCGCTTCTCGGCCTGTTCACGGAGGAACAGCACCTGGCGCGAGAATCCGTGGCCGTACTGATAGGCGTCCATGAATTGCTGGCGAATGCCCGCCGATTGCACTTCGCCTTGGGACTCGATGCGCGCCTGCGCCGACTCGGTGAGCATCTCCATGCTCGAAGCTTTCACCAGTGCGGAACTGTGCTCCATGCGATACAGCGAAAGACCCACCAACAGGGTCACGATACCGGCCAGGCAAAGGCCGGCGAGCAGGGTGATTTTCCATTGGATGGAAAGTTGTCTGAGCGACATGGAGATGTCCTTATTCGATAAATATCTGCGACTTTGCACTGTAACGGCCGCGAATCGGCTTTCTTTATCCCTGAAACACAATTGCCCATGTTCCCCCTGTAGGAGCTGCCGAAGGCTGCGATCTTTTGATTGATCGTTCCCACGCTCCGCGTGGGAATGCAGCCCGGGACGCTCCGCGTCCCAAAGCGGACGCAGAGCGTCCATTGAGACGTTCCCACGCAGAGCGTGGGGACGATCAAGGGGTTGTGAGTAACCTTCGATGTTTTGACACCGCCGCCACTCTGCGGCACAGTGCGCGCCCTTCTAATAAGACCCTCTTTGCAAATCCGCCGGTTTAGCGTTGGCGGACTCATTCTGTCTGGCGGTCGGTTGTCCACCGCAGTGTTTTTTGAGGTAGTGAAATGAATGCAGTCATAGCGGCGGTCGGCGTCATGCTGATTCTCAGCCTGTCGCGCGTGCACGTGGTGATCGCTTTGATCGTCGGCGCGCTGGTCGGCGGCCTGACCGGTGGTTTGGGTATCGACGCCACGCTCAAGGCGTTCAACAGCGGCCTGGGCGGCGGCGCGACCGTGGCGTTGTCCTACGCGTTGCTCGGTGCTTTCGCCGTCGCGATTGCCAAATCGGGCCTGGCCCACGCATTGGCCGACAAGGCGCTGGCGATGGTCGATCGTCAACATTCGAGCGGTGGCGGCAGTGTCAAATGGCTGCTGATCGGTCTGTTGTGGGTGGTCGCGATTGCTTCGCAGAACATCCTGCCGATCCACATCGCCTTCATTCCACTGCTGGTGCCGCCACTTCTATATGTACTGACCAAGCTGCAACTCGACCGCCGCTTGATCGCCTGCGTCATGACCTTCGGTCTGATCACGCCGTACATGGTGTTCCCGGTCGGCTTCGGCAACATCTTCCTCAACCAGATTCTGCTGGCCAACGTCAGCAAGGCCGGCGTCGACATCAGCCAGATCAATGTCATGCACGCCATGGCCATTCCGGCGCTGGGCATGGTCTTCGGTCTGTTGGTGGCGGTGTTCTTCAGCTACCGCAAAAAGCGCGTTTACGATCTGGAAAAGATCGAGCAGGTCGAACAGGTCAGCGTTGCCTACAACCCGAAAACCATCGGCATTGCCGGTCTGGCGATTGCTGCGGCGTTCATCATTCAGTTGCTGCTCGACTCGATGATTATCGGCGCGCTCGCCGGTTTTCTGATCTTCTCGGCGTCGGGCATTGTGAAGTGGCGTGAAACCGACGACCTGTTCACCGAAGGCATGAAGATGATGGCGATGATCGGCTTCATCATGATTTCTGCCTCGGGATTTGCCGAAGTACTGAAAGCCACCGGCGAAGTGCGCACGCTGGTCGAAAGCGCAGCGGCGTGGATCAATCACAGTCGGGCGATTGGCGCGTTGTTGATGTTGCTGGTGGGCCTGATGGTAACCATCGGGATCGGTTCGTCGTTCTCGACGGTGCCGATTCTGGCGGCGATTTTCGTGCCGTTGTGCGTGCAGCTCGGCTTCAGCCCGATGGCGATCGTGTGCATCGTCGGCACCGCCGGGGCATTGGGCGATACCGGCTCGCCAGCGTCGGACTCGACACTGGGGCCAACCTCCGGTTTGAACGTTGACGGCCAGCATCACCATATCTGGGACACCGTGGTGCCGACGTTCCTGCACTACAACCTGCCGCTGCTGGCGTTCGGCTGGGTGGCCGCGATGGTGTTGTGATTTAGCCTCTGAAGATCAAAAGATCGCAGCCTTCGGCAGCTCCTACAGAGATCAATGTAGGAGCTGCCGAAGGCTGCGATCTTTTTTTGCGGGTTCAACTTTTGGTGGTGCGTGCCGTTAAAGCCTTTAACCACGCCAATAAAACCAAAAGAGTGAGCCCCCAATGCGCCTGAGCCTCAAGGCTAAAGTCCTGTCCCTCGCCGTCCTCCCGGTGCTGCTCTTTGCGCTGGTCATCAGCCTGACCACGCTGTTCATCCTCCAGCAACAGGCGCGCAACGAGGTCGAGCAGACCCGCGAGCGCTTGCTCGGCGACGCGAAAGCCACCCTGCAAAGTTACGTCGCCGTGGCCATGACCACGATCAAACCGCTCTACGACGCTGCCGCCCCCGGCGATGACGCGGCGCGCGCGCAGGCGATCAAACTGCTCTCGGGCATTCGCTACGGCAAGGACGGCTACTTCTTCGGCTACGACTCCGAGACCGTGCGCCTGTTCAAGGCCAACGATCCGGAGGGCGTGGGCAAAAGCTTCAAGGACAACCGCGACCCGAACGGCGTTTACGTCAACCAGGGCCTGGTGAAAGTGGCGAAGGACGGCACGCACTATCTGCAATACAGTTCGCCGCTGCCGGGCAATGCGCAGGTGCTTGTGCCGAAACTCGGCTACACCGAATACCTGGCGAAGTGGGACATGGCGGTCGGTACTTCGGTCAACCTCGACGGCATCGAAGCGCAAGTGGCGCTGGTTCAAACGCAAGTGCAGGAACGCATGCAAGGCGTGGTGCTGAGCATCGTTGGCGTCGCGGTGGTGGTGCTGTTGGTGATCGCGGCGGCGGGCATGCTGCTGGCCAATACCATTTTGCGTCCGCTGACGCTGATGAAGGCGAATCTCGATGACATCGCGGCGGGCGAGGGCGATCTGACCCGTCGTCTGAACATCACCAGTCAGGACGAACTCGGCGAACTGGCCGGCTCGTTTAACCGCTTCGTCGACAAGATTCACGGACTGGTGCGGCAGATCACCGAGATGACCACGCAACTCACCGGGCTGGTGACGCAAGTCTCGGATCAGGCGCAGCGCTCGGATCAGGCGATGGAGCGCCAGCGTCACGAGACCGATCAGGTGGCAACGGCGATCAACGAAATGTCCGCCGCCGCGCAGGAAGTGGCGAAGAGCGCGCAGAATGCCGCTGTCGCTGCGCAACAGACTGACGAAGAAGGCCAGAGCGCCAAGCGCGTGGTGGCGGGCAGCATCAAACAGATTCATGCGTTGGTCGATGACATCCGCAGCAGTGGCGTGTCGCTGGATAGCTTGCAGCAGGACGTGAGCTCGATTGTCGGCGTGCTCGGGGTGATTCGTTCGATTGCCGAGCAGACCAACCTGCTCGCACTGAACGCGGCGATCGAAGCGGCGCGGGCCGGTGAGGCCGGGCGTGGGTTTGCCGTGGTGGCGGATGAAGTGCGCGCGCTGGCCAGTCGTACGCAAATCAGCACCCAGGAAATTCAGGGGATGATCGATCGCTTGCAGGCCGGGACGCAGTCGGCGGTGGAAGCGATGCGCCGATCCAGTGAAGCGGGCGACGGCACGTCGGCGCAGGCCAATCAGGCCGGGGCTTCGCTGGACACGATGGCGTCGTTGATTGCGACGATCAACTCGATGAACGCGCAGATTGCCAGCGCGGCGGAAGAGCAGACGGCGGTGGCGGAAGAGATCAATCGCAGCGTGCACCAGATTGCGGTGGCGGTGGACAGCGTGGCGGATGAGACGCAGTTGGGGGCGCAGACTTCGCGTAGTTTGGCGGATCTTGGTCAGCGGCTTGGCAAACTTGTCGGCCAGTTTCGGATTTGAAGCTTTAAGAGCCCCTCACCCTAGCCCTCTCCCGGAGGGAGAGGGGACTGACTGAGTTGTCTTGCGTTGTACATCGACCTGAGAAATCGAGTCGATTATGGATTCACAGCAGGGCTTTCAGGTCGATGCATGCCTGCAATATCCCGCAATCAGTTCCCTCTCCCTCCGGGAGAGGGCTAGGGTGAGGGGCTCTTGATCTTCAACCATTCAACCCTTCAAGCCCGATCCCAATAAGGCACTTCGCCGAAGCATTCGATGAAGAAGTCGATGACGGTGCGCACCTTCACCGACAAGCGCCGACTCCCCGGCCACAGCACCGCAATCTGCTGCGGCTCCAGACTGTTCGACACCTGATACTCGCCCAACACCGGCACCAACGTGCCTTCGCGTACCGCCTCGCCAATCAGCCACGACGGAAACATCACCAGCCCCAAGCCCTGTTCGGCGGCTTGGGTGAGGGTGTCGGCGTGGTTGCCGGTGATCGGGCCTTTGACCGAGTACGGCGTCCAGTCCTGCCCGTCGCGGCGGAAAAACCAGCGCTGCAGTCCGGCCGCGCCTTTGTACGCCAGGCACTGGTGTTGCGCGAGATCGTCAGGGTGTCGCGGGATACCAAGTTTTTGCAGATACGCCGGGCTGGCCGCGACCTGAAAGCGGTGCGGCGCCAGAATCCGTGCCTGCATGCTGGAGTCGTGCAGCGGGCCGATGCGGAACAGCAGATCCGCGCCTTCTTGCAGCGGGTCGACGTAATGGTCGGTCTGCTGAATATCCAGTTGCAGCTTCGGATAGCGCGCGCACAACTTGCCCAGCCACGGCGTCAGATGGCGCTGGCCGAACACCACCGGGGCGTTGATCCGCACCAGGCCGGTGGGTTCGCTTTGCTGTTCCTGCAACGCTTGTTCGGCTTCTTCCAATTGCACCAACACCAGCCGCGCGTGATGGCCGAGCATGCGCCCGGCTTCGGTCGGCGTGACGGCGCGGGTGTGGCGGTAGAGCAATTGCTGATTCAGCGCTTGCTCCATCAACTGAATCTGCCGCGAAATCGAGGAGGGCGCCACGCCTTCGCGGCGGGCAACTTCGGAGAAACTGCCGTGATCGAGCACGGCCACAAACAGTCGCAGCGCTTTGAATCCGAGTTCGTTTAGGCCATGCATGGTCTGTCCTGCTGTGCGTGTTGCGCAAAAGTGTTGTCCGGATGCTCCCATTTATCGCACAGCGACGCCAGCCGATAATCCGCGCCATTGTTGACTGGGCTGGATTGTATTTATGCAAACGTTGGATGAGGTGAGTGTTGCGCCGCCGGTGGCCAAGCCGGGGTTGCGCTTATTGTTGCTGCCGCTGGTGATTCTGGCGGGGATGGGTTTGTCGGTGGAGGCGGGTTTGCTCGGGCCGTTGGGTGCGCAGGTCGGGCATTTGTGGGCGACGTTGAGCATCTTCGGGGTGGGCTCGGCGATTCTGTTTTTGCTGCTGTTGTTTGCGGGGCCACAGAAAGGGCCGGCGCTGAACACGCTGCCGCGCTGGCAGTTGATCGGTGGTTTGCTCGGGCCGATTTATGTGGTGGTGCTGACCCTGGCCACGCCGCACATTGGTATCGCCATGACGATGATCGCGATTCTTTCCGGGCAGGTCGGCAAGAGTGTGTTGATCGATCATTTCGGCTGGTTCGGGGCGACGCGCAAGAAGGTCAACGGTGAGCGTTGGTTGGCGCTGCTGTTGATTGTCGCGGCACTTGTTTTGATTGCTCGGGGTTGATGATGAATCTGATTATTTTGTTGGCCGTGGTTGTAGCGGCGGGTGCGGTGTTGAGTGTTCAGGCAGCGATCAATGGGCGCTTGGGGGAAACCGTTGGGGTGTTGCGCAGTAGTTTGTTGACGTTTGCTGTGGGTGCGTTGGTGACCGGGTTGTTGATTTTGTTTTTTGAACCGGCGCATGCGGTGGGGTTGTTGGATGTGCCGAAGTGGCAGTTGAGTGGGGCGCTGTTTGGGGTGGTTTATATGATTGTCATGGTGGGCGCGGTGCCTCGGGTGGGGACGGCGGTGGCGACGGTGGCGGTGATTGTCGGGCAGTTGGGGATGGGGATGTTGATTGATAATTTTGGCTGGTTTGGGAATCCGGCGATTGAGTTGTCGGGGAGTCGGGTGTTGGCGATGGGGCTTTTGGCGGGGGCTTTGGTGTTTATGTATCGGAGTAGTGTGCGGGGTTCTGATTGATTTTGTTTTGGGGTGTGGGCATATCCGTTGCTGCGGTGATGGCTGATTATGGTTCCGCCCTTACGGCGGGTCACTTTTGGCAAACGCCCCAAAAGTAACCAAAAGGTCTGTGCCCTGACGTTCGGCCCGCTCGCTGGGGCTCGGGGTTCCTTCGCTCCGGGATTGATCCGGGGGGCAGCGCCTACGGTTTGCTTCGCTGCACCTCCTCTCGCTGTGTTTGGCTGCGCCAAACGGTCGCTGCGCTCCCACCCCCGGATCGATCCCTCCACTCAGCCTGCCGACGGGCTCTAAGATCAAAAGCAGGCGAGCTGACACTCGGCCTATTGAGTGGTGAAGAGCGGGGCGCGCACGGCTTTTTGATTTGCGTTGGATTCGCCCCTCACCCCAGCCCTCTCCCGGGGGAGAGGGGGCCGATTGGTGGGTTTTTCAGAATGTGTGTTCGACTCGGTATCCCAAGTCGGCGTATTTCGCCCAAACACCCCGATCAGTCCCCTCTCCCTCCGGGAGAGGGCTAGGGTGAGGGGCTCTTGATCTGGCTCTTGATCTGGCTCTTGATTTTGGCCCCCATCGGCAGGCCGAGCGTAGGTGTTCATCCGGGGTAGGCGCGCAGCGCCGTGCGGCGTAGCCGCATACATCGAGAGGAGGTGCAGCGAAGCAAACCGTAGGCGATGCCCCCGGATGGACACCGTAGCGAGGGAACACTGAGCCTCAGCGAAGTGCCGTACGCCGGGGGCCAAGCCTTTTGCTTACTTTTCGGCGTTTGGAAAAGTGAGTCGCTGTAAGAGCGAAACCGCCAGAAGCCCCACCCGCAGCAACGGATATGCCCCCAAAACCCCAAAGCCCCAAAACCCCCAAAAACCCAAACAAGCAAAATCAAAAGATCGCAGCCTTCGGCAGCTCCTACACTGGTAATCACGGCTTACCTAAAAGCCCCAGACAACCACCAACCAAGGAGTCTGCCCCCATGCCCGATAGAAAATGCGATTGCCCAAACTGCAAATGCACCATCAAAGAAGGCGATCACGCCTACGCCGTACACGGCAAACACTACTGCTGCGAAGCCTGCGCCCACCACCACAAAGGTGGCGAAGAATGCTCAAGCAAAGGCTGCCACTGCGCACATCCCAAATAAACACAGGCAAAAAAAAGTGGAGCCTAATCAGGCTCCACTTCCAGTTTCAGACTTTCATCATCCAGCCGCTCGGTATGCCGCACCGTGCCTTGCAATCGCCGCCCCTCAACCCGAACCACCACGGTTTTCGCCTGGTCGAGGTCTTCCGGTAACGGCGCTGGCACTCTCAGGGCGAAGCAATACGGATCATCGTCGACCGCTTCCAGACCCACGCGGCAATCCACGCTTTTGGTGATACGCCCAAACAAGGTGTCGAGGCCGTAGTCCAGATGCGCCGGGCTGCTGCTGAAATCGATCATGGTTGCATTCCCCCGAATGTTCGCGTGCAGGCTGAGCTTAGCTGGTCGGTCGCCAGACGACGTTTTCCACGCCGAATTTTTCCGCCATCGGTTTGCTGGTCTTCTGTACTTTTTCACGACCAAAGCGCGGAATGCGACCCACGCCGGCATCGCAACTCGCCCAGTGCCACGCCTCGGTGTTGTCCATTTTGTCCGAGCGGATAATGAACGACTTGGCTGTGCCGTGAAGGGTGTACTCGATGACGTAGAGTTTTGCGTTGTTCATAAAGCCGGTATTCCTCCCTGTGGTAATAGAGGGATCGCTGAGCACCGGGAAAATTCATTCGGATTGTCCGACGGTATCTATCGTTGGCGAGGTTTCGGGCGACTGGTTACCATGGCGGCTCCGCCAACCCCAATGAATGCTCACCATGGCCCTCGCCACGCCCCCCGATTTCACTGACATCGATGTGCCCGTGCAACCGCTGGCGCGGACGTATCCGCGCGGGTTGTTTATCGAGCCGCATGAGCATGACTGGGGCCAGTTGCTGTACGCGATGAGCGGGGTGATGTGGGTCGAGACGCCGCATGAAGCGCTGGTGGTACCGCCGCAGCGCGCGGTGTGGTTGCCGCCCGGGGTGCCGCACGGGATTCGCGTGGTGTCGGATTTGCAGATGCGCAATATCTACCTGCGCCCGGCGCTGGCGGCGACGCTGGATCAGACGGTGCAGGTGATCGAGGTCGGTGGTTTGCTGCGCGAGTTGATCGTCGGGCTGGTGGAGCAGGGCGACAGCGGTGAGCCAGCGTATTACGAGGCGCTGGTTGGCTTGGCGCTGCTGGAGTTGCAGCGCGCAAGGCGTTCGCAGCTGAAAATCCCGATGCCGGATGATTCCGATCGGCGCCTGATGAATCTTTGCCAGGCAGTGATGGCCGCGCCGTCGCTGGAGATCCCGTTCGAGCAGCACGCGGAAAGCGCCGGGGCCAGCGTGCGCACGTTGGCGCGGTTGTTCAAGGACAGTCTGGGCATGGGCTTCGCCGAGTGGCGGCGGCAGGTGCAACTGGCGACGGCGGTGGCGGAGTTGATTCAGGGTGTGGCGGTGAGTGTGATTGCCCGCGAACTCGGCTATTCACCGAGCAGCTTCAGCGACATGTTCCGCCGCGAACTGGGCGTCGCCCCGTCTCAGTTCAACACCCAATACGGATGAGCAGCCTTGCCTAAAACCTGTAGGAGTGAGCCTGCTCGCGATAGCGGTGTGTCAGTTTACGTACGAGTGACTGACACACCGCTATCG
>NZ_JASCPK010000010.1:0-74638 GCF_029959385.1 Pseudomonas sp. PS01303 | reverse complement strand
CCGTTGGGCTGCGCAGCGGCCCCCTCTTTTAAGATCAAGAGGGCCCGCTGCGCGAGCCAACGGGGATAAATCCCCTCGCCACAAAAGCTCACTCGCCAGACCGGGCAATAAAAAAGGCGACCTCTTGAGGTCGCCTTTTTTGTGCCTGAGCGCTTTAGGCGGCTGCTTTGCGCAGCGTCGCCATAAACGCCGCCGCGCCGATGAACAGCCCGGCAAACGTGCGGTTCATGCGTTTCTGCTGCTGCGGTGTGCGCAACAGGCGTAGCACCTTCGACGCCAGACCGGTGTAACCCGCCATCACGATCAGGTCGACACAGACCATCGTCACGCCAATCACCACATACTGAATCAGCAGCGGCGCATGCGGATTGATGAACTGCGGCAGCACCGCGAGCATGAACACCAGGGCCTTGGGGTTGCTGATGTTCACCAGAAAGCCACGGAACACCAATGCCAGCGGCTTGCCGATCGGCCGCACCGCCGCGTCATCGCTCATGTCCATGGGCTGCGCGCGCCATTGCCTGATCGCCAGATACACGAGGTAAGCGACACCAAACCATTTGATCGCGTGGAAGGCTGTGGCCGAAGCGGTCAGGATCGCGCCAACACCGGCGCCGACAATCGCGATCTGCACGGCCAGACCGATTTGCAGGCCGAGCGCGTTCCAGTAACCACGCCAGAAACCGTATTGCAGACCGCTGGACATCGACGCAATGGCGCCAGCCCCCGGGGACAGACTGATCACCCAGCAGGCAGCAAAAAACGCCAGCCATGTTTGAAGCTCCATCGCACACCTCGACTCATGCTGTAACAAGTTGTCAAAGCTAATGCTGTTTGGGGCTAAAAGCAAAAGATCGCAGCCTTCGGCAGCTCCTACATGGGAATGCGATCCCTGTAGGAGCTGCCGAAGGCTCGGGCCGCGATCGGACGATCTTTTGATCTTGCTTGAAACCCTACTTCTCAAACCCGCTAGACGGAAACACATCCGTCCCACGCCAACGCCGCACCGAGCGCTGGAAGAACAAACTGTTCGGCACCTGCACCATCGCGCTGCCAGTCCCCAACTCTTCCGCCTCGATCAGCGTGGTGTAGAGCAGATTGATCGCCACCACCCGGCCCTTCACCCCAGGCTTGTCCGTGGTGTCGACCAGTTCAACGATATCCCCCAGCCGAAACGGCCCGACCGTGAAGATCAGAATCGCGCACAGCAGGTTCGACAGCACACTCCACATCGCGAAGAACGCGACCGCCGCTACCGCGACGAAACCCGACAGCGCCGTCCACAACACCGTGGCCGAAACACCGAGGCGCTCCAAGACGAAGATCAGCGCGCTGCCCATGATCAGCCAGCGCAACACGCCGCGCAGCGGCATCAGCAACTGCGGCGGGAACGGATAGCGCTCGCCCAGTCGGGTCAGGCCTTTGGCAACGAAGCGCTGGGTGAGATAGCCGGCGAGCAAGATCAGCAGAATCTGCACGGTAAACCAGATCGGCTCGACCCACACCGCCGGCAGCGGCAGCTTGAACGCCTCCATCAGGACAGCGCCTCCAGCTCCGCCTGCATGCTTTCCAGCACCTCGAGGGCTTCCATCCACGCCTCTTCCAGCTCGCCTTCGCGAACCTTCAGTTTGGCCTGTTCGGCGAGCAGATCACGCAATTCGTTCTTCCGTGCTGGCTCGTAGATGTCGCTGTCGCCGAGGCTGGCATCGACCTTGGCGAGCTTCTCGTGGAGCTTGCCCAGTTCAGCTTCAAGCTTGTCAGCTTCACGCTTGTGCGGTGCCAGTTGCTGACGCAGAGCAGCGGCAGCCTGACGCTGAGCTTTCTTGTCGGTCTTGTCCGGGTTGACCGGAGTGTTGCTGACCGGCGCGTTGCGCTGACGGTATTCCACCAGCCAGCGCGCGTAGTCTTCGAGGTCGCCATCGAATTCTTCGACCTTGCCGTCCGCGACCAGGTAGAAGTTATCGGTGGTGCTCTTGAGCAAGTGCCGATCGTGAGATACCACCAATACCGCGCCGCTGAATTCCTGCAGCGCCATGGTCAGCGCCAGGCGCATTTCCAGGTCGAGGTGGTTGGTCGGTTCGTCGAGCAGCAGCAGGTTCGGGCGTTCCCAAGCGATCAACGCCAAGGCCAGACGCGCCTTTTCGCCACCGGAGAAATTCAGCACCGGCTCATCGATGCGCGCGCCACGGAAGTCGAAACCGCCGAGGAAGTCGCGCAAGGTCTGCTCGCGTTCGCTCGGCGCCAGACGCTGCATGTGCAGCAACGGGCTGGCCTTGGAGTCCAGCGAGTCGAGCTGATGCTGGGCGAAGTAGCCGACCACGGTGTTTTCACCACGGGTCAGGCGCCCGGCGATCGGCGATAGCTCACCGGCGAGGTTCTTGATCAGCGTCGATTTACCCGCGCCGTTTGGCCCGAGCAGGCCGATCCGCGCACCTGGGGTCAGTTGCAGCTTGACCTTCTCGAGGATGGTTTTGTCGCCGTAACCGAGGCTGGCATCGGACAGGTCGATCAGCGGGCTGGAGATCTTCGTCGACTCGCGGAAGACGAAGTCGAACGGCGAATCGACGTGGGCCGCCGACAGCTCTTCCATGCGCTCCAGCGCCTTGATCCGGCTCTGCGCCTGACGGGCCTTGGTGGCTTGCGCCTTGAAGCGGGCGATGTAGCTTTCCATGTGCGCACGCTGCGCCTGCTGCTTCTCGTAGGCCTGTTGTTGCTGGGCCAGACGCTCGGCACGGGCGCGCTCGAAGGCGCTGTAGCCACCGCGGTACAAGGTGATCTTGCGCTGATCGACATGCGCGACGTGATCGACGACTTCGTCGAGGAAATCACGGTCGTGGGAAATCAGCAGCAAAGTGCCCGGGTAGTTTTTCAGCCACTCTTCGAGCCAGATGATGGCGTCGAGATCCAAGTGGTTGGTCGGTTCGTCGAGCAGCAACAAATCCGACGGGCACATCAACGCTTGCGCCAGGTTCAGACGCATCCGCCAGCCGCCGGAGAAATCCCCGACCTGACGATCCATCTGCTCGTTGGTGAAACCGAGACCGGCGAGCAACTTGCGCGCTCGCGCATCGGCGGTGTAACCGTCGGCGCTGTCGAGTTCCGAGTGCAGACGGGCCTGAGCGGCACCGTCATGCGCCGCTTCGGCGGCAGCGAGGTCACGTTGCACCTCGCGTAGACGCAGGTCGCCATCGAGCACATAGTCGACGGCAAGGCGCTCGAGCGTCTCGATTTCCTGGCGCATGTGGGCGATGCGCCAGTCAGCCGGCAAGAAGCAATCACCCGAATCGGGGTGCAGTTCGCCCCGAATCAAGGCGAACAGGCTCGATTTGCCGGCGCCGTTGGCACCGATGAGGCCAGCTTTGTGGCCGGCGTGCAGGGTCAGCTCGGCGTCTTCTAGCAGACGTTGCGGGCCACGCTGTAAAGTCAGGTTCTGAAGTCGGATCATAATGGCGGCGGAGTCTACCAGCTTCGCTCACAACTGGCGCGAGTAGCACGATGTCCTCTGACCTGTGGAGCTTTTCCCTTGCCACCTACGCCCGTCCGGGTGTGGAAGACGCCTGCCTGCAACTGCAAACGGCGGGCGTGAACGTGTGCCTGCTGTTGTGCGGTTTATGGCTGGAGCAACGCGGGGTGACCTGCGATGAACAACGCATCAGCGAACTTCAGGCGCTGACCGCGCCATGGGATATCGAAGTGGTGCAACCGCTGCGGACACTGCGTATGCAATGGAAAGCACGGGCGGTGGATGACGCGGTGTTGAAAGGCATGCGCGAGCAGATCAAATCACTTGAGCTGGAAGCTGAGCGAGCGTTGCTGTCACGGCTTGAAGGTGTGGCGCAGGAATGGACGCGAAACGATGCAGGTTCAATGACCTGGCTGGAAGGCTTGGCCGGCACCGCAGCCAACCCGAACCGCGACGCGCTGCAAGTGCTGCGCGTCGCGGCGACCGGCGTTTAGGAAGCGCTGGTTGGGTTGTTGCTGGTGCTCGACACAGCGGCTGGCGATGGCGCAGTCGATGGCGTCGAGGTCGTAGCGGCTGGAGCAGGTGCCGATGGTGCAGCCGACGCTGCCGGTGCGGCAGGTTTGGCGGCAGGCGCGGTAGCCGGTTTGGCGGCAGCTGGTTTGGCAGCGGCTGGCTTTTTAACGGCTGGTTTTGCGGCCGGTTTAGCGGCTGGCTTGGCGGCTGGCTTGGCGGCTGGTTTTGCAGCAGCAGGCTTGGCAGCAGCAGTCGCTGGTTTGGCAGCAGCGGCCGGTTTAGCGGCTGGCTTGGCTGCCGGTTTGGCGGCGGCTTTCACGGCTGGTTTGGCAGCCGGTTTTGCAGCAGCTTTGGCTGGCGCTTTTGCCGCAGGCTTGGCTGCTGCTGGTTTAGCGGCAGTCTTGGCAGCGGGTTTTGCAGCGGCAGTTTTAGCAGCAGCTTTGGCGGCCGGTTTAGCAGCGGCGGTTTTCGCTGGAGCAGCTTTGGCAGCGGCTGGCTTCGCAGCTGGTTTAGCAGCAGCGGCACGGGTAGCCGGCTTGGCAGCGGCAGTCCGCGCAGCAGGTTTTGCCGCTGCGGTTTTAGCTGCTGGTTTTGCAGCGCTCGCCGCAGCAGGTTTTTTCGCAGCAGGTTTTGCAGCCGCTTTGGTAGCTGGTTTTGCAGCGGCTTTCACCGGTGCTTTTGCAGCAGGCTTGGCAACGGATTTAGCAGCCGCTTTTGCAGCAGGCTTGGCCGCCGCAGTTTTCGACGGAGCTTTGGCTGCAGCAGGTTTTGCCGCAGCTTTCTTCGCCGGTGCCGCTGCTGGTTTGGCCGAGCGAGTCGACAATACCTTGCCCACTGCTTCTTGAACGCGGCCAACACCCTGGGCCAGTTTCAGGCTTTCCTGGGCATCGCGCTTGAGTTGCAGAATGTAGCTGCGGGTGTCGGACTGACGATCCTTCAGCGCATCGAGCAGGTCTTCCAGTTCTTTCACTGCGCCTTTGGCTTTGGTCTGTGCCTTGGCTTTACCGGCAGTGGCTGCGTCCTGCAATTTGGTGCGGGATTTGTGCAGTTTTTCTTGCGCCTTGCCGCGTTGCTTTTCCAGCTTGGCGAGCAGTTTTTCAGCATCAGCCAAGGCTTGCGAGCAAGCGTTTTCCAAATGCTCGAGCAGGCTGCCCGAGAGTTGTTGGAGTAAGTGCAACGGAGTGTTTACAGGCTTCTTGGTGGCCGACATGGTTTACCTCCTGGCTGACGTGAGTGCGGCTCATACTAGACCTCTGCTGACACCGCCGCTAGGTCATGTTGACAGTATCGAAACAGTTGCGTTGCAACGAAGTGAAAATGTTCTGCACAAAGGCAAAAGCAGTTCACCGTTGCAGACGTTTGCGCTGGCATAATCCAGCGCAATTCAGGACGGAGCAGTGACCATGTCGCGCTACTTTTTTTTATCCCTCTGCGTGATCTTTTCTGCAGCCCACGCTGACGAAAAATCCACTGCGAACGATGCTCACGATCTGGCCTACAGCCTCGGCGCCAGCCTGGGTGAACGGCTGCGTCAGGAAGTCCCGCAGCTACAGATTCAGGCATTGGTCGAGGGCTTGCAGCAGGCGTATCAAGGCAAGCCGCTGGCGCTGAGTGAAGCGCGTATCGAACAGGTTCTGGCCGATCACGAAGCGCAAAATGCCGAGCACTCGACACAGCCTTCGAGCGATGCCGCGATGGAAAATGAACAGCGTTTTCTCACCGCTGAAAAAGCCAAACCGGGCGTGAAGGAATTGGCCGATGGCATCCTGCTGACCGAGCTCGCGCCAGGCACCGGCACCAAGGCCGGCCCGGATGGAAAAGTGCAGGTGTTGTATGTCGGTCGCTTGCCGGACGGCACCGTGTTCGATCAGAACACTCAGCCGCAATGGTTCAACCTCGACAGCGTGATCGCCGGCTGGCGCAGCGCTTTGCAAAACATGCCGGTGGGGGCGAAATGGCGTTTGGTGATTCCATCGGATCAGGCCTATGGCGCTGATGGTGCCGGCGACTTGATCGCACCGTTTACACCGCTGGTATTTGAAGTGGAGTTGCGCGGCGCGAGCAGTTGAGCAGGCAATAAAAAACGGTGCGCTTTGGGCGCACCGTTTTTTTGATCAGAGAAAAGAATCAGGCCTGAACCGGATCTTCTTCCTTGTGTGCTGTGTGCAGCACTTCAATCAGGCAGTCTTCGAGTTCGAAGCGCTCGTGCAGCAAACCACCGAGCTCCTTGAATTTCTCGGCAACGCATTTGCCTTCATCGCAAAGGTCATTGAACGCGAGCAGCTTCTCGGTGATGACGTCGATGCGCGGGTAGATTGTCTCGGCGAGCTCCAGACCGCGTTTGTCGTTGAACGCCTTGGCTTCGCCAGTCAGCTGTTCGTAGATTTCGAAGTGCCCGGCCGACACATAATCGACCAGCACGCCGCAGAATTCCTGCAAAGGCTTGCGGCTCTCGGACAGCGACTCAGGCTGTGCACCGAGATTGTCGTAGGCACCGATCAGATCTTCACGCTCTTGCAACCAGCGGTCGATCAGCAGATGAACTCCACCCCAACGTTCCTGAGCATTCTGACAACTTTCGAGCATGGCGATCTCTCTTCCCTTGTGGGTCATGCTGCTCTACACCCGCGCCTCTCTTCTGGTTTATCGCTTGGAGGGCGGCCGGGCAGAGCGTCATCGAGCAACATAATTCCAATGACACGTGCGGGCCAGATTATGCCCGCGCGCCTATGGCATCAAGGTACGCAGGAGATAAAGTTCATACAAGTGTTTAATCCCTGACCAGCCCTTGGTGCGACGCTTCGCCGCTGAGCGGTCGTTGCAGAGCGTTGCAGACCAGCCGCAGCAGTTGATAAAACGCCAGAATCGACACCCCGACAAAGAACAGCAAACTCCATTCCGGGATGCTCAAATCGAACAGCGTCCAGGAAATTTCGGCGCAATCGGCGCTGCCGTTAAACATCCGCAGCGTCGCACACAGCCACGGCAAACGGCTGAAAAGGGTCTCGGGATCGGGCGAACATTCCACCAGTTGCAACAGCGGATCACTCTGCAACAGCACCTGCCGCCAGGCCGCGGTCGTGCCCACCAGACTGGCACCCAGCGCCGCCAGCCAATAGAGCGACAGACCGACACGTTGCGGGCCATGCACCGCCGCCAAACCGCAGACGGCCGTCAGCAGCGTCAGGAACAAACGCTGCACCAGGCACAGGCTGCACGGCGCCAGCCCGATCGCGTATTCGAGGTAATAGGAAGCTCCCAGGGCAACGGCCCCCGCAGTGAAAGCCATGAAAAACAAGGAGCGTGAGCAGGCCAACGACATGGCTTTTCCGTAACAGTAGAGACAGGTAGTTACGGTAGAGGAAAGCGCGCAAGCCTTTCAAGGCAAGGGGCTGCCGACACTTCGGCAAAGGTGTAGGGAAAACCCGACAGGGCAGGAAGGAAATGAAGAAGGCGCTCGTAGGACTTTGCCTCTGGCGCCCATTTGCGAGGAATTATTCGGTCGGGAAACCTACACGAGGGAGCGAACTCCCTCGTCGATTCAGACGCGCGCCGGCACCGGCAATGGCGCCGCGAGCAGGCGTTCATCGAGCAGGCCAAGGCCTTCCTGGAACAGCTGATTACTGCGATCGGTATCCCCGAGCTGCGCCAGCAGACGCGCCAGCTCCGCACAGGTTTCCGGGTTGCGCTGCACGCGCAGGCTGCTTTCCAGATAGTCGCGCGCCTTGCCCCACAGACTGGTCTGCAGACACAGACGACCCAGGGTCAGCAGCAAGCTCGGATCATTTGGATGCTCCTTGAGCCAGCCTTCAGCGGTCTGCAACTGACGCGCCGGATCGCTGCCGCGCACCAGACCATAGAGGCGCGCCAGATGACTGTCGTACTGGCGCTTGAGCGCGGTGCGCAGCACTTCTTCCGCCTCGACCTGAGCGCCCAGCTGACGCAGTTGTTCGGCGTAGGCCAGCACCAGCGGCGCTTCTTGACGCTGAGCCGAAGTGAGTTGCTGCCAGGCCCGTTGAAGCGACTGCAACCCCACGGTGCCGTCTTCTTCGCGTTGCGCAGCCAGCGAGAGGTTTTCACCCCAGGCACGACGCTCCAGTTCAGACAGTTCGGCTGGCGGCAGCACTTTGTCTTTGCGCAGCTCTGGCAGCAGGCGAATCACCGCCGACCAATCGCCGCGCTGCTGATGCAGGCGATGCAATTGGCGCAGGGTTTGCGCGTTGTGCGGATGGCGTTCGTGCATGGCTTGCAGGGTGACCAGCGCACCGTCGGTGTCGCCACGATCGGTCTGCAACTGCGCATGACTCAGGGCAATCGCCAGCTCGGCTTGCGGCTGACGCTCCAGTGCGCGCTCCAGCAGACGATCGCATTCTTCGTAATTGCCTTGCTCATTGGCCGCACGGGCGGCTCCGAGGTAGTACAGCAGTGGCTGGCGCTCGGCCTCGGCGGCGCGAGAAAGATGCCGCTGCGCACTGGCCCAACGACCTTCGGCGAGATCCAGCTGACCGTGCTCGATCGCCACTTGCACACGACGGCTGCGATTGCGTCGCGACCAAGGATTGACCACACCGCTGGAAGCCATCACCAATTCAACCAAGGCCTTGATGCCCCAGATCAGCAGCCACAACACCGCGATCAGCCCGAGCGTTGCCCACAGGCTCGCTTCATAGCGGAAGCTCTTGTAGGCGATCAGCACGTAACCGGAATGCTGCGCCACCGCAAACCCAAGCGCTGCCGTCGCCGCGATCACCAGAAACACGATCACATACAGGCGTTTCATGGCGTGGCCTCCTGCGCAGCATTCGCGGCAGGTTTGGCGAACGGTTTCACCGATTCTTCAGCGTTGACGTTACGGCGTTCGAGATAGCCTTGCACTGCACTCAGGGTGCCGGTCATGTCCGGCGTGTTGACGGTGACCGGTTCTTTGCTCAGCTCGCCAACCTGTTCCAGCATCACTTTGCTTTGCGGGTTGTCCGGATTGAAATTGCCTTTGAGCACATCACGCGCTTCGGCCATGGCCTGTGTGTACACCGGCGCCTGACCATTGAGGGCCGCCCACTGCGCCTGCTCCAGGGCCAGGCTCAGGGCCAGGCGCACTTGGCTCAGACTCTGCCCGGCCAGCAGCGGCCGCACGTTTTTATCCGCATTGAAATCGATGCGGATGTAACGCGAGACCTGATCCCACCACTGCGCCCAACGACTGGCGCCGTCACCGTCAGCCGTCAAGCCCAGCAGCGATTCGCCGCGATCCTTGTACTCCGGCGCCAGCTCAGTGAGGCCGACCACCTGATCACGCAACGCGCCGATGCGCAGGAACAATCCGGTGCGATCCGGCTGCTCGGTGCTGCGCAGGGCGACGAGGGTTTTGGCCACTTGCTCGCGGGCCGCGAAGGCGCCCGGATCGTTCTGTTCGCGGAGGATTTCGTCGGCACCCTGCACCAGCGCCTGAGCGCTGCTGATGTCCTGCAACGCTGAAAGACGCAGGCTGGCCAAACGCAGCAGATGCTCGGCCTCGGCCAGACGCCAGTCCTTGCGACTTGCGCCGAGGACGGTTTCCAGACGTTGATTGAGGCGCTGCTGATCGCCCTGAAGTTGCGTCACCAGACGCTGGCGTTCGGCAAGTTCGTCGGCGCCCGGCAACTGCGCAAGGCGCTCGGTCAGGCGCTGCTCGTTGAGCTTCAGGGTCTGCGCCTGATCGTTCAGCGCCTGCACTTCACCCGACTGCGCTTGCGTGTTGGTCTGCAGGTGACGCACCTGCCAGACACCCCAGCCACCGATCGCGACGCCGGCTGCGCCAAGCAACAGGGCGACGATGGCCAGTCCATTGCCTCGGCGCGGCTCTTTGGCCGGCGGTGGAGTTTCAACCTGAGCATCGATCACAGGCTGGACATCATCTTTAGGCAAGGCTGTTTCGCTCACGTATCCATCCTTTGCATTAGAGAACGGGCCCGGGATTTTCCCGTAACGCCGTCAGCAAAGCCGCGGCATTCGCGCCGCGGCAATCCACAACTGTTTGAGCCCCGGCGGCACGTGCCAGCTCGGCGACTCTCGGGCTAGGTACAAACAACGGCAATAGCGCAATTTCCGGCCAGGCATCGCCGGCCATTTCGCGCAGGTGCTCAAAACCCTGCCCACTGCTGACCACCAGCCCGTTCAAGCGTTCCGCTTGCAACCGCCGTGGCAGCTCTTTCGGCGCGTACGCTGGCAGGTCGCGTCGATACAATTCCAGATACTCGACACTAGCACCTAGCGCGCGCAGACGCTCGGCGAGCAGCTCGCGCCCGCCCTCGCCACGCAGGATCATCACCTGCGCGCCGGGCTGGCTGACCGCTTCACGCAGACGCGGCAATTGCAGCAAGGCTTCGCTGTCATCACCATCGTCCGGGAAGCTCACGTCGAGGCCATGCTCGCGCAGAATCTGCGCGGTCGCTGCGCCGACGCTGAACCACGGCATCGTCAGCGACGATGAATTGCCGAGCAGATCCAGCGCAATGCGTGCCGCCGGTTTGCTGACCACAATCACCGCGCTACAACTCTGCAAGCGCGCCATCGCCTGACGAATATTGTCAGAGACCGGCAGCGCAACAATGTCCAGAAGCGGCAAGCAGCTACTGAAAACACCCTGCGCCGCCAACGTCTCCGCCAGCGCCGCACAGTCTTCCGCAGGGCGCGTCAGCAGCAGGCGCCAAGCGGTCACTCGTGACCTGCCTCGCCATAGACTGCCTTGAGAATCTCGGCTGCGCCCTGGCTCAGCAAGTCTTCGGCGACCCGCACGCCCAACGCTTCGGCGTCGGCACGCGGTGCGCGAGCTTCAGCGCTGAGCAGCAAGCCACCGCTCGGCTCGCCGACCAGACCGCGCAACCACAACTGCTCGCCTTCCAGCACGGCGTAGCAGGCGATCGGCACTTGGCAGCCGCCATTCAGATGCTTGTTGAGGGCACGTTCGGCGGTCACGCGCGACGAGGTGTCGGCATGATGCAGCGGTGCGAGCAAGGCGTGGATTTCAGTGTCAGCGCTGCGGCACTCGATGCCGACCGCGCCCTGGCCACCGGCCGGCAGGCTGTCATCGACACTGATCGCCGAGGTAATGCGTTCTTCGAAACCGAGGCGGATCAAACCGGCCGCGGCGAGGATGATCGCGTCGTACTCACCGGCATCGAGCTTGGCCAGACGCGTGTTGACGTTACCGCGCAGGAAGCGGATTTGCAGATCCGGGCGACGCGTCAACAATTGCGCCTGACGACGCAGGCTCGAGGTGCCGACAATGGCGCCCGCAGGCAACGCATCGAGGCTGGCATAGGTGTTGGAAACGAAGGCATCACGCGGGTCTTCGCGCTCGCAGATGCAGAACAGACCGAGACCTTCAGGGAAGTCCATCGGCACGTCTTTCATCGAGTGGACGGCGATGTCGGCTTCGTTTTCGAGCAGCGCGGTTTCCAGTTCTTTGACGAACAGACCCTTGCCGCCGATTTTCGACAGTGGCGAATCGAGCAGCTTGTCGCCGCGACTGACCATGGGCACCAGCGTCACCAGCAGGCCCGGATGGGCCGCTTCCAGACGGGCTTTAACGTATTCGGCCTGCCAGAGGGCCAGCGCACTTTTACGGGTGGCGATGCGGATTTCGCGAGAGGACATGGATCAATCCGTACTGAATAGATACGGCGGATAATAACAGCTCAGCCAAATCCACTTTGACTTGAATCAGCCTCGGCGCGGCCTCCCTGGCCCGCCATGCCCGGTGAAAAGAACAGTGAGCCGCCGGAAAAGTCCGGCTTACAGGCCCTGCATCATTTTGCGTACGCCGGCCACATGCCGACGACTGACGATCAGCGCATCACCATTGAGGCCTTTGAGGAACAGCTGAAAATGCCCCAGCGGCGTGCGTTGCAGTCGTTCGATGCGGTCGCGGGCGACCAGGGCGTTGCGGTGGATCCGCACAAAGCGTTCGCCGAATTCATCTTCGAGAGCCTTGAGCGGCTCATCAAGCAGCACTTCGCCGGCCTCGTGGCGCAAGGTCACGTATTTGTGGTCGGCAATGAAATAGACCACCTGATCCAGCGGAATCAGTTCGATGCCTTTGCGGGTGCGGGCGCTGATATGGCTGCGCGGGCCGGTGCCACTTTCGGCAGCGGGACGGGTCAGGGCCGAGAGTTGCGCCCGGTTGGGACGTTCTGCCCGTTTCAGGGCGTCATGCAGATGTTCAGTTCGCACGGGTTTCACCACATAGCCCACGGCGCTGGCCTGCAGGGCTTCCACGGCAAATTCATCGGGGCTGGTGCAAAACACCACGGCGGGCGGCGTTTCTCGTTCGCACAGACGGGCAGCGACTTGCAGGCCATCGAGGCCTGGCATGCGGATATCGAGCAAAACGATATCCGGCTTGTGGCTGTCGATCAGTGCCAACGCCTCCTCGCCATTCGTGGCGCTGGGCTCCAGAACTGTATAACCCTCGAGCTCGCTCACCATTAGGCTGAGGCGCTCGCGAGCCAGTGGTTCGTCATCAACGATCAGGACATTCATATTGCGCTGGATTCCTGCGTGAGTCTCGCACAAGGATAGCGTAGACAGGTGAAGTGACGTCCGTCACCGCGATCCACGCTAAGACTAGCCCGAGCGCCAAAAAGTGCCGTACGTCGGCCAGCAATATTTGCCAGAGTCCGCGTCGTACCGCTCAAAGCCCGCTGTTTCTCGCGTTTTTCGCAGGGATTGCCGAAGGACAATTACACCCACCCCCTCTTCTTATAGTCGGCGACCAGACCTTTGCGCGATCCAAAGTCGCGCCGACCCTTATGTCCTACTGTAGACGCTCGTCGGGCCGATATTGCTCAATCGAAAAATATCCTTACGCAAATCCCCCGGGAGCAGTGCCGACTATGGCCGGTTCGATGAGAAAAAAACGTATCGACCAGTGTCAACGACAGGATTGGCAACCCTGTTATTATCCGCGCCAGCGTTTCACGCCTTTTTTCTTCAAGCCGATACGAGCGAATTCATGAGCACTGACAAGACCAATCAGTCCTGGGGCGGCCGCTTCAGTGAACCCGTCGACGCCTTCGTCGCCCGCTTCACCGCCTCCGTCACTTTCGACCAGCGCCTGTATCGCCACGACATCATGGGCTCGATCGCCCACGCCACCATGCTGGCCAAGGTCGGCGTGCTGACCGATGCCGAGCGCGACAGCATCATCGACGGCCTGAACACCATTCAGGGCGAAATCGAAGCCGGCCAGTTCGACTGGCGCATCGACCTCGAAGACGTGCACATGAACATCGAAGCACGCCTGACCGATCGCATCGGCGTCACCGGTAAAAAACTGCACACCGGGCGTAGCCGTAACGACCAGGTCGCCACCGACATCCGCCTGTGGCTGCGTGACGAGATCGACCTGATCCTCGCCGAAATCACCCGTCTGCAAAAAGGCCTGCTGGAGCAAGCCGAGCGCGAAGCCTCCAGCATCATGCCGGGCTTCACTCACCTGCAGACCGCGCAGCCAGTGACCTTCGGGCACCACATGCTGGCCTGGTTCGAAATGCTCAGCCGCGATTACGAGCGCCTAGTCGACTGCCGCAAGCGCACCAACCGCATGCCACTGGGCAGCGCTGCGCTGGCCGGCACCACCTACCCGATCGACCGCGAATACACCGCGCAACTGCTCGGCTTCGATGCCGTCGGCGGCAACTCGCTGGACAACGTTTCCGATCGCGACTTCGCCATCGAATTCTGCTCGGCCGCGAGCATCGCGATGATGCACTTGTCGCGTTTCTCCGAAGAGCTGGTGCTGTGGACCAGCGCGCAGTTCCAGTTCATCGATCTGCCGGATCGTTTCTGCACCGGCAGCTCGATCATGCCGCAAAAGAAAAACCCTGACGTGCCAGAACTGGTGCGTGGCAAGACCGGCCGTGTGTTCGGTGCCTTGATGGGCCTGCTGACCTTGATGAAAGGCCAGCCGCTGGCCTACAACAAGGACAACCAGGAAGACAAAGAGCCGCTGTTCGACGCCGCCGACACCCTGCGCGACTCGCTGCGCGCCTTTGCCGACATGATCCCGGCGATCAAACCGAAGCACGCGATCATGCGTGAAGCGGCGCTGCGTGGTTTCTCCACCGCGACCGACCTGGCGGATTATCTGGTGCGTCGCGGTCTGCCGTTCCGTGATTGCCACGAGATCGTTGGTCATGCGGTGAAATACGGCGTGGACACTGGCAAGGATCTGGCCGAGATGAGCCTGGAAGAACTGCGTCAGTTCAGCGATCAGATCGAGCAGGATGTGTTTGCCGTGCTGACCCTGGAAGGCTCGGTGAATGCCCGCGACCATATCGGCGGCACTGCGCCGGCGCAGGTCAAGGCTGCTGTAGTTCGCGGTCAGGCGCTGATCGCCAACCGCTAACAGAAAAAGCCAAAAGCATCGCGAGCAGGCTCACTCCTACATTGGAATGCGTTCCCCTGTAGGAGTGAGCCTGCTCGCGATAGCTGCCTTCAACTCACTACAAACCTCACTTCTTGGCAGCGATCATCGCCAAAAACGCTGGCATCGCCGCTTCTTTGTCCGCCGCAATCTTCTGCACATGCGGATTCTGCTCCAGCCGCTCCAGTAGCGCCTTCGCCTGCGGCATCTCCGCCAGCAAATCGATCCCGAACAGTTTATGCCCGACCGCACAGGCCAGCGGCACGCTGTAGAGGAAGTACAAATCGGCAATGCTCAGACTGTCGCCCGCCACGTACGGGGCGAATTTGCCGTGACGGCCCAGTGCGGCAAAACCCAATAGCAATTCAGTCTTGGTCTTTTCCTTGATCGCGTCCGGCAAGGTCATGCCGAAGAACGCTTCGCCGTAACAGGCGCGGCCCGGCAATTCGATGTACAGCTCGATTTCCTTGGCAATCGCCAGCACTTGCGCACGTTCGAACGGATCGCTCGGCAGCAGCGGCGTGCCTTTTTGGGTTTGCTCCAGGTATTCGAGGATGATCGCGGTTTCGTTGATGAAACCGGCGTCCACGCCCAGCACCGGGACTTTGCCGCGCGGGCTGATGGCCAGTGATTCCGGGGTCGGTGTCGGGTAGAAGGTGACTTCTTCGAACGGCAGGCCTTTTTCCAGCAGCGCCAGTTTGACCATGTTGTAGTAGTTGCTGACTGAGAATCCGTAGAGCTTGAGCATCACATAGCCTCCAGGCCGTGCGGGGTGGGCAGTGCCTGTTTATAGATCGCTCAGGCCAATCCCGCCAGCAGCATCACGCCGCTGAATGCGGGTAAACTGGCGCCTTTCCTTGAGGAGCCTGCCATGAGCGAGCCGACAGACATCGACAATGACAACGACGAAGAAGAGTTCACCGAAGCGACGTTGATCGAAGCCATCGAAAACCAGATCGAAAGCGACAACCCGCCGGCCGCCAAAGCGACGTTCAACAAACTGACCCTGGTCGGCGTCGAGCGCGAAGAAATCCTCAATCTGATGGCCCACGTGCTGGCCTACGAGATTGACGCGATGCTCGATGAAGACCGCGCATTTGATACTGAATGGTACGAAGCGGCCCTGCGTGCACTCCCTGAGTTGCCACCAGAAAAAGCCTAAGATCAAAAGATCGCAGCCTTCGGCAGCTCCTACACAAATCCCCTGTAGGAGCTGCCGAAGGCTGCGATCTTTTTTATGGGGACTACACTGGAATCCGCCTCACGACAAAATCCCTGATCTGAGCACTGGACATGCCGCAAAAGCGGGTTCACCTTAGGGGCGCTGTCGTCTAATTCCTAGAAAGTCTGGAGTCCTTATGTCGCTTACCCCTGAGTTGGTTGCCGAACTGGAAGTCCTCGCACTCTTTCCCCTGGACAGTTCCCAGGAAGGTTTGAAAATTCATCAGACCGCTGCCCCGAAACATATTTCTGCCGCCAAACGCCTCTTTGAAAAAGACCTGACGGATCAGCCCGATGGCGGTTATCTGACCAGCCTCGGTCGCGATGCTGCGCAAAATGTGCAAACCGTGCTGACCATTCTGAGAGAGCAAGAAACCGCCTGATTCCACCCGACTTCGCCCACGGGAACTCCTGCCACGGGATTTCCGCGGGCCTGTGCGGGCGAAACGATAGAAATCTGACGTCAAAAACAAATTCAGCTTAAAAGTCCCGCTGCCCTAAGGCTAAACTGCCTGACATTCCGAGACCCTCTACGTCCGAGCCTGCGAGCCGGTTTGAGCTGACATGACGCGCACCCACGAAATCCGCCCCGACCTGGACGAGGGAATTGACCGCAAGGTTCTCAGCCAGCTGCGCGCGCGGTTTCTCAAACTCAATGAAGGCCGCCTTGGCCGCGCCCTCGAAGGGTTGTCGCCGCGCCAACAAAGCGTGCTGACGCTGTTGCCGCTGTTCTTCCACGTCAATCATCCGCTGCTGCCGGGTTACGTCTCGGGCAGTGCGCCGGCCGGCCTGTCGAATTACGAGCCGGACGCCAATGTGCTCGCTGAAGCCCAACGCCTGACTCGCTCGTTTTCTTATAAGCCGCGCCACGGCAGCAACCCGCCGCGACCGATTCACGGCCTGTTCCTGATGGGCAGCCTCGGCACGCTGGCCCAGGCCGATCAAAGCGACATGGACGTGTGGGTCTGCCACGCGCCGGATCTGAGCGAAAGCGAACTCAGTGAGCTGAGCAAGAAATGTCAGTTGCTCGAAGCCTGGGCCGCGAGCCAGGGCGCCGAGGCGCATTTCTTCCTGATCGACCCGGTGCGCTTCGTCAAAGGTGAACGCGACAACCAGCTCAGCTCGGAAAACTGTGGCACTACCCAGCACTACCTGCTGCTGGGCGAGTTTTATCGCACGGCGATCTGGCTGGCCGGGCGCACGCCGATCTGGTGGCTGGTGCCGGTTTACGAAGAAACCGCCTACGACGTTTACACCCACACCCTGCTGTCGAAGCGCTTTATTCGCGCCGACGAAACCCTTGATCTTGGCCATCTGGCGACGATTCCGCCGGGGGAATTCATTGGTGCCGGGTTGTGGCAGTTGTTCAAAGGCATCGAGTCGCCGTACAAATCGGTGCTCAAACTGCTGCTGACCGAGGTCTACGCCAGCGAGCATCCGAAAGTGCAGTGCCTGAGCCTGCGCTTCAAAAAAGCCGTGTTCGCCAATCAACTGGATCTGGATGAACTGGATCCGTACATGGTCGTGTACCGGCGCATCGAGGAATACCTCAAGGCGCGCAATGAGCCGGAGCGTCTGGAACTGGTGCGGCGCGCGCTGTACCTGAAAGTCAATCGCAAGCTCACCGGCAACAGCCGCACGCAGAGCTGGCAGCGCTCGCTGCTCGAACGTCTGGCCAGCGAATGGCATTGGGATCAGCGGCAGCTGGCGCTGCTCGATAGCCGCAGCCAGTGGAAAGTTCGTCAGGTCAGCGCCGAACGCCGCGCACTGGTCAGCGAGCTGAATTACAGCTATCGCTTCCTGACCCAATTCGCCCGCACCGAGCAAACCGTCAGCCTGATCAACAAGCGTGACCTCAATGTGCTCGGCCGACGGTTGTACGCCGCGTTTGAACGCAAGGCCGACAAGGTCGAGTTCATCAACCCCGGCATCGCCCCGGATCTGGCCGAAGACACCCTGACGCTGGTGCAGTCGCGCAACAAAAAGGAACCGGGGCAAACCCAGTGGGGCCTGTACAACGGCAGCCTCACCGCGCAGGAATGGGAGCATTTCGCACCGATCAAACGCAGCCGCGAGTTGCTTGAACTGCTGACCTGGAGTCATCGCAACGGCGTGATCGACAGCAGCACGCGCCTGGCGCTGCACCCCGGCACCAGTGACATGAGCGAGTTCGAACTGTTCAACCTGCTCGGCAGCCTGCAACAGTGCATCGCCCTGCCCTTGCACACGGTCGACGAAATCCCGTTGCTGCGCGCCGCAGTGCCCAGCGAAGTGCTGATGCTGGTCAACGTCGGCATCGACCCGCTCAAGCATCACCGCGACCTCAACATCCTGATGACCACCGAACGCACCGACTCGCTGAGCTACGCCGGCGTGCGCGAAAATCTGGTGCTGACCCTGGATCAGGTCACGCTCAACAGCTGGAACGAAGTGCTGGTCAACCGTTTCGACGGCCCACACGCCTTGCTCGACTGCCTGCGCGACTACCTCAACAACCTGCCGCGCGGGCCGCAGCAACCGAAATTGAAGGTGCGCTGCTTCTGTCACAACCGTGCGCAATTTATTGCCCGCCGCGTCGAAGAGATCGTCGACACCGCGCAGAACCTGCTGCTCAGCGGCCTGAATCATCGTTACCTGATTCAGGTGCAGCAGCACTATCACGTTTTGGAATTGGTGCCGGGCCAGGTCAACCACGTCGCCCTCGCCACGCTGCCGGCGTTGCTCGATTACCTCGGCGAAGAACAGCCGCGTTATAGCCCGCTGCATCTGGATCCGATGGCGCTGGAGGAGCACGACCTCGCCTTGATCCTGCCGATGGGCCAGCCGGAATGCATTCAGGTGTTCTACCGGATCACTGAGCAACAGGCCGAGTTGTACGTGCTGGATGAATTCAATGCGCTGTGGCTGCAGCGTTTGCCGTATCACGATGAGCAAAGTCTGCTGGTGCCATTGCAGCGTTTTCTGCAATCGATCCTGTTCCGCCGCGAAGCCGTGCTGCCGATGGACGCAGGCCCAGACGCTGCCCTCGAAACTTTGTATTACCAGTTATTGCCATCGGGCCCCGGGCGCGCGCGCCGGGTCGAAGCACGGCCCTCGCCGCAGACGCCAGTCAACAAACCGTTCTACGACGTGCAGGCGATCGTCGGCAAAGCCGCACCGGGTGAAGTGCAGGTCACTTTGTATTGCAATCAACGGGAATTCAGCGAGCTGGAACATGGCGACCAGCTGTTCAGCGTGGTCGCCCGGGAGATCGTCGAGCAGCGTCGCGAGACCGAGCGCTACCGCTGCTACATCACCGACCTCGACCTTTCGGGCCTGCTCGGTGACGGGCAGAGTTCAAGCAATTTGTATCTGCGCTACAAGGCTGACCTGGAGCGCGCACTGAACGAGGCGCTCGAACAGGTCTGAGGCAGGATTACTCGGGGAACGCGCCACCGTTGGCCGGTTGCGATTCGACTTCGAGCAAGGTCAGTTTGAGAGTCTTGCCACCCGGCGCCGGCCAGTCGATGTGCTGACCGACTTTCAGCCCCAGCAGCGCACTGCCGACCGGCGCCAGAATGGAGATCTTGCCTTCGTCAGCGTTGGCATCCTTGGGATAGACCAGCGTCAGGTGGTAATCCTTGCCGCTGCCTTCTTCGCGGCAATGCACGCGCGAATTCATGGTCACGACATCGGCGGGCACTTCATCGTGGCCGACCACGGTGTCGGCGCGATCCAGTTCGGTTTGCAGCGCAATCACGCCCGGCGCAGCCTGGTCTTTCTCGTTCAGGTTGTCGATCAAGCGCTCCAGACGTTGCACGTCCAGACGGGTAAGGGTGATGGAAGGTGCGGTCATGATCCGGGCAGACTCCTTTCTTCTGCACATAAAAAGCAAAACCCCGCCAAAAAAGACGGGGTTTTCACCGTGCCTCGGTGGTTTGAGGCGTCTGCGGACACTATCACAGCTCAAAAAATATACAAGCCACCCTTCCCCAGCCCCCACTTATCCATCCGGGAACCTTTGTGGCGAGGGGATTTATCCCCGATGGGTCGCGCAGCGGCCCCAGGCTTTTGAGACTGCTGCGCAGTCTGTCGGGGATAAATCCCCTCACCACAGGATCGAGTCAGGCTTGAGTGCGGCGCTCGGTGGCTTGGGCGCAGATGACCCGCCGGCGCTGATCATCTGCCGAGCGCCATTCGCGAATGTCTTCAACATGCCGAAAGCAGCCCAGACAAACCTTCTGCTCATCCAGCCGACAAACCCCGCTGCACGGCGAAGGCACGGCCGCGCTGACATTGCTGTAAAGCGGCTTCGGCGGACGAACGGGAGCGGTATCAGTCACGGAATCACAGACCTTCGAAATCGAAATCGGCGCCGGCCTGCTGCTTGACGATGCGCTCGAGCATTTCGCCCAGTTGTTCTTCGCTCTTGTCGCACATCCAGCGCTCGCTTTCTTCGTCGTAGTCGAAGTGGAAACCACCGGACACGGCCGCCAGCCATAGCTGACGCAGCGGCTCCTGACGGCTGAAGATCAGCTGCGAGCCGTTTTCGAACTTGACGGTGAGCACACCGGCAGAGTTCTCCATGTCGATATCCAGGTCGCTTTCATCAAAGATGTCTTCCAGTTTTTCCTGGGTTTCATCGACCAGATCGTGGAAACGGGCTTCGGACAAACTCATTGCGGCAACCTCAAAAAATGTTCTGATCAGGCTCAAGCGCCGAAAGATACGGACGCTTCCGGCCGATTGCAAAGATTAACGACCAAGCACCCTCACCACCCTTTGTAGGAGCAAAGCTTGCTCGCGAACGCGGTCAATCATTCAACAATGATGCTGACTGATACAACGCTTTCGCGAGCAAGCTCTGCTCCTACAGGGGATTGCGGCGATCCGGGCTGCTTTGGGCAAGCCCCGCCGGACGGGAAGGCCATCACATAGGCAAGCTGCCGGGTGGCCGGTATACTCCGGCGCAATTAACGCATTTTCAAGGATTTCGCCATGAAGCGCCTGATCTCTTCCCTTGCTGCGCTCGTCGCGGTTGCCTGCCTTGTTTCGGCCTGCGGTCAAAAAGGCCCGCTGTACCTGCCCGATGACACTCAGGATCCGGCCGAGCAAGCCAAATCGTCGCAAAAACAACCGGCTTCCAAAGCACACAAGCACGACGTTTATTAAGGGATCGCCATGGACGCTTTTAACTACCGTGGCGGGGAGCTGTTTGCGGAAGGTGTGGCGCTGTCCGCCATCGCCGACCGCTTCGGCACCCCTACCTACGTTTACTCGCGCGCGCACATCGAAGCGCAGTATCTGGCTTACGCCGATGCGCTGGCCGGCATGCCGCACCTGGTCTGCTTTGCGGTCAAAGCCAACTCCAACCTCGGCGTTCTGAATGTCCTGGCCCGTCTCGGCGCCGGTTTCGACATCGTTTCCCGGGGCGAGCTGGAACGCGTGCTCGCCGCTGGCGGCAGCGCTGACAAGATCGTCTTCTCCGGCGTCGGCAAGACCCGTGATGACATGCGTCGCGCCCTCGAAGTCGGCGTGCACTGCTTCAACGTCGAATCCACCGACGAGCTCGAGCGCCTGCAAGTCGTGGCTGCCGAGCTGGGCGTTCGTGCGCCGGTTTCGTTGCGTGTGAACCCGGACGTCGATGCCGGCACCCACCCGTACATTTCCACCGGTCTCAAAGAGAACAAGTTCGGCATCGCCATTGCCGACGCCGAAGACGTGTACGTGCGCGCCGCGCATCTGCCGAACCTCGAAGTGGTCGGTGTCGACTGCCACATCGGTTCGCAACTGACCACGCTGCCACCGTTCCTCGATGCGCTCGACCGCCTGCTGGATCTGGTTGATCGTCTCGGCGATTGCGGCATTCACCTGCGCCACATCGATCTCGGTGGTGGTTTGGGCGTGCGTTATCGCGATGAAGAGCCGCCATTGGCTGCCGACTACATCAAAGCCGTACGCGAGCGTCTTAACGGTCGTGATCTGGCGCTGGTGTTCGAGCCGGGCCGTTTCATCGTTGCCAACGCCGGCGTGCTGCTGACCCAGGTCGAGTACCTCAAGCACACTGAGCACAAAGACTTCGCTATCGTCGATGCGGCGATGAACGACCTGATCCGCCCGGCGCTGTATCAGGCGTGGATGGACGTTACCGCGGTCAAACCGCGTGACACCGCTGCGCGCAAATACGACATCGTCGGCCCGATCTGCGAAACCGGCGACTTCCTCGCCAAGGATCGCGAATTGGCTCTGGCCGAAGGCGATCTGCTGGCCGTGCATTCGGCCGGTGCCTACGGTTTTGTGATGAGCTCCAACTACAATACCCGTGGCCGTGCCGCTGAAGTGTTGGTAGACGGTGATCAGGCTTTTGAAGTGCGTCGCCGCGAGACCGTGGCCGAGCTGTTTGCCGGCGAAAGCCTGCTGCCGGAGTAACCCATGCTGCTGCGTTTTACTAAAATGCACGGCTTGGGCAATGACTTCATGGTTCTCGACCTGGTCAGCCAGCACGCGCATATTCAGCCAAAGCACGCCAAGCAATGGGGCGACCGCCACACTGGCATTGGTTTCGACCAATTGCTGATCGTCGAGGCGCCGAGCAATCCGGACGTGGATTTCCGTTATCGGATCTTCAACTCCGACGGCTCGGAAGTTGAGCAGTGCGGCAACGGTGCACGCTGCTTTGCGCGCTTTGTGCTCGACAAGCGTCTGACCGCCAAGCGGCAGATTCGCGTCGAGACCAAGGGCGGCATCATCGAACTGGACGTGCGTAACGACGGCCAGATTGGCGTGAACATGGGCGCCCCGCGCCTGGTGCCGGCGGACATTCCGTTCGACGCACCGGCGCAAGCCATCAGCTATCAACTGGAAGTCGATGGCACCACGGTCGAACTGGCCGCTGTGTCGATGGGCAACCCTCACGCGGTACTGCGCGTGCAGGACATCAACAACGCGCCAGTGCATGAACTGGGGCCGAAAATCGAACATCACCCGCGCTTCCCCGCGCGCGTGAACGTCGGTTTTCTCCAGGTCATCGACCGCAACCGCGCGCAACTGCGTGTGTGGGAACGTGGCGCCGGGGAAACCCAGGCCTGCGGTACCGGCGCATGCGCGGCGGCGGTTGCGGCCATCAGTCAGGGGTGGATGGATTCGCCGCTGTTGATCGACTTGCCCGGCGGGCGTCTGTCCATTGAATGGGCAGGCCCTGGCCAACCGGTGCTGATGACCGGTCCGGCAGTGCGTGTATACGAAGGACAAGTGCGTCTTTGAGTGAGCAAAAACCATGACCGATAAGCCTCAGGTACCCGCCCGACAGTCCGACGAATCAGCGTCCGAGAGCCTGGAGGCGGCAGCGGTTGCTGCGTACCTTGAGGCGCATCCGGACTTCTTCGTCGAGCACGAAGAACTGCTGCCCGCCCTGCGCATTCCACACCAGCGCGGCGACACCGTTTCGCTGGTCGAACGGCAGATGACCATCCTCCGTGATCGCAACATCGAGATGCGCCACCGCCTCTCGCAGTTGATGGACGTCGCCCGCGACAACGATCGCCTGTTCGACAAAACCCGTCGCCTGATTCTTTCCTTGATGGATGCCAGCAGCCTGGAAGACGTGGTGATCAGCGTCGAAGACAGTCTGCGTCAGGATTTCCAAGTGCCTTTTGTCAGCCTGATTTTGCTCGGCGACAACCCGGCACCGGTTGGCCGCTGGGTCACCCACGCCGACGCCCAGGTCGCCATCGGCGGCTTGCTCACCGAAGGCAAAAGCGTCAGCGGCAGCCTGCGCGAACATGAGCTGGACTTCCTCTTCGGCGAAGAACAGCGCAAGCAGATCGGCTCCACCGCCGTCGTCGCGGTCAGCCATCAAGGCATCCACGGCATTCTGGCGATCGCCAGCCGTGATCCGCAGCACTACAAGAGTTCGGTCGGAACGCTGTTCCTCAGCTACATCGCCGAAGTCATGGGTCGCGTGTTGCCACGGGTCAACAGCTCCCTGCGCTCGGTACGCTGAGCATGGAACGACAACTGGACGCTTACTGCGAACACCTGCGCAGTGAGCGACAGGTGTCGCCGCACACGCTCTCGGCCTACCGCCGCGACCTCGATAAAGTACTCGGCTGGTGCATCAAACAGAACATCGGCAGTTGGGCCGCGCTGGATATTCAACGCCTGCGCAGCCTGATCGCCCGTTTGCATGCACAAGGCCAGTCCTCGCGCAGCCTCGCCCGATTGCTCTCGGCGGTGCGCGGGCTCTATCACTACCTGAATCGCGAAGGCCTTTGCGACCATGATCCGGCCACGGGTCTGGCGCCACCGAAAGGTGAGCGCCGCCTGCCGAAAACCCTCGACACTGACCGTGCTCTGCAACTGTTGGAAGGTGCAGTCGAGGATGATTTTCTCGCGCGTCGGGATCAGGCGATTCTGGAGTTGTTCTACTCCTCCGGTCTGCGCCTCTCCGAGCTGACCGGGCTTAATCTTGATCAACTTGATCTGGCCGATGGCATGGTGCAAGTGCTCGGCAAGGGCAGCAAAACCCGTCTGCTGCCGGTAGGAAAAAAGGCCCGCGAAGCCATCGAACAATGGCTGCCATTGCGCGCGATGACCAACCCGGCGGACGACGCTGTATTCGTCAGCCAGCAAGGCCGACGCCTCGGCCCGCGAGCGATTCAGGTACGGGTCAAATTGGCCGGCGAACGCGAGCTCGGGCAGAACCTGCACCCGCACATGCTGCGGCACTCCTTCGCCAGCCACTTACTGGAATCCTCACAGGATCTGCGCGCGGTGCAGGAATTGCTCGGCCACTCCGACATCAAGACCACGCAGATCTACACCCACCTGGACTTCCAGCACCTGGCGGCGGTCTACGACAGCGCCCATCCACGGGCCAAACGCATGAAAGGCGACGATTCATGAGCATCCAGTTGATCACCTTCGACCTCGACGACACCCTGTGGGATACCGCCCCGGTGATCGTTAGCGCCGAAGCGGTATTGCGCGAATGGCTGAGCGAACATGCGCCGAATCTGGGCGCGGTGCCGGTCGAGCATTTGTGGGCGATTCGTGAGCGTGTGCTGACCAATGAACCGGGGCTGAAACATCGCATCAGCGCGCTGCGTCGGCGCGTGTTGTTTCATGCGATGGAAGACGCCGGCTACGCCCATGGCGAAGCCACCGACCTGGCCGACAAGGGTTTTGAAGTGTTTCTGCATGCGCGGCATCAGATCGAAGTATTTCCTGAAGTCGAGCCAGTGCTGGAAATTCTCGCCAATCATTACGCCCTTGGCGTGGTCACCAACGGCAACGCCGATGTGCGTCGATTGGGCCTGGCGGATTACTTCAAGTTTGCGTTGTGCGCGGAAGATATCGGCATCGCCAAACCGGATGCGCGGCTTTTTCATGAGGCTCTGCAACGCGGTGGCGCCACCGCCGAAACCGCCGTGCACATCGGCGATCATCCGGGTGATGACATTGCCGGCGCACAACAGGCGGGGTTACGGGCAATCTGGTTTAACCCGGCGGGTAAAGCCTGGGAAGCGGATCGTCTGCCGGATGCCGAAATCCGTAGCCTGACCGATTTGCCAGCCGTACTCGCACGCTGGAATACCCCTTCCGCCTGACGCACAACCGCCTTTTTGTGGCGAGGGGATTTATCCCCGATGGGCTGCGAAGCGGCCCCAAATACAGAAAACCCAACAGTCCTGACACACCGCGCAAGCTGACTTCACGGCTGCTGCGCAACCGATCGGGGATAAATCCCCTCGCCACAGTGACTGCAGCGGGTCGTGCATTTTCTAAAGGCATGAAAAAGCCCGCAGCGACGGCGGGCTTTTTCAGCAAGCAAGCGGCACGCCTCAGATAGGGCGGCTACCGTACTTGTTGTCCGGCTTCTTCGGAGGATCGGCGACCACATTGGCCTCCACTTCCTGCACTTTTCCGCCGCGCGACAGGAACTCTTCCATGGCCTTGGCCAAGGCGTCGCGTTCCTTGTTCTTGGCTTCAATGCTCGGCAACTCATCTACCGACACCGCAGCCTTGGCTTTGCCTTTGGCAGCCGGGGCCGGCGTATCGTCACCGCCATCGTCGTCAGCAACGTCTTCCGCTGCTGCTTCCAGGCCTTCCTCGGCCTCGTCTTCGTCGCCTACTTCGAGGTCGTCGTTTTCCAGATCATCGTCGCTCATGTTCTACCTCATGACTTGCGAAAAGCAGATTAGTTATAGACCAGCTTTGGCAACTGTCGAAAGTCGCCGTTAAAAAATCAGTAACCATTGGTGACCAACGGTTTATGCCCCTTCACCGTGCAAGGTGGCGAGGACTTTACGGGCACCGCCATGATCACGGTGCTCGCCCAGATAAACACCTTGCCAGGTACCCAGTGCCAGTCGCCCTGCCGACACCGGCAGACTGATCTGACAACCAAGCACGCTGGCCTTGAAGTGCGCCGGGAGGTCGTCCAGGCCTTCGTCGTTATGCTCATAGCCGTCTGTTCCTTGTGGGATCAGACGATTGAAAAATCGTTCGAAGTCGCGACGTACCGCCGGATCGGCGTTCTCGTTGATGGTCAACGACGCCGAGGTATGCTGCAGCCACAAATGCAACAGACCGACCCGGCACTCCCTGAGTTCAGGCAGGCCAGCGAGTAACTCGTCCGTTACCAGATGAAAGCCCCGGGGCCGTGCCCGCAGGGTAATCAGAGTCTGTTGCCACATACAGTTCTCCGCACGTTCGGGGCGCATTCTAGCGCGCTCTGGGAAAAAACAAAGGCCCTAATACGCGTGCAATGACGTAAGCGTTTGGCCGGTGAAAAACCGTCGTCGTAAACACGACTAAAGGCGTACGAAAAATCCTTTCAGCCTGTCGCTTAATGACAAATCCCGGACAAAAAAATGCCCGGCGAACCGGGCAATTTTTTTCAGTGCGCGTACTTACAGGTTGTAGCCGCGTTCGTTGTGTTGTGCCAGATCGAGGCCGACCGATTCTTCTTCCTCGGTCACACGCAGACCCATGACGGCGTCCAGCACTTTGAGGATGATGAAGGTGACGATCGCGGTGTAGATCACCGTGAAGCCGACGCCTTTGACCTGAATCCAGACTTGCGCGCCGATATCGGTGACGGTGCCGAAGCCACCCAGAGCCGGCGCAGCGAAGACACCGGTAAGGATCGCGCCGAGAATACCGCCGATACCGTGTACGCCGAACGCGTCCAGGGAATCGTCATAACCGAGCTTGCGTTTCAGGGTGGTGGCGCAGAAGAAGCACACCACGCCTGCAGCCAGACCGATCACCAGTGCGCCCATCGGGCCCACGGTGCCGGCAGCCGGAGTGATCGCGACCAGACCGGCAACCACACCCGAAGCAATGCCCAGTGCGCTTGGCTTGCCGTGAGTGACCCACTCGGCAAACATCCAGCCCAGCGCCGCCGCAGCGGTAGCGATTTGGGTAACCAGCATCGCCATGCCAGCAGTGCCGTTGGCCGCCGCAGCGGAACCGGCGTTGAAGCCGAACCAGCCGACCCACAGCATCGCCGCGCCCATCAGGGTGTAACCGAGGTTGTGCGGAGCCATCGGGGTGGTCGGGAAGCCTTTACGCTTGCCCAACACCAGGCAGCAGATCAGACCAGCGACACCGGCGTTGATGTGCACCACGGTGCCGCCCGCGAAGTCGAGCACGCCCCAGTCCCACATCAGGCCGCCGTTGCCGGACCAGACCATGTGTGCGATCGGCGCGTAAACCAGGGTGAACCAGATGCCCATGAAGATCAGCATCGCGGAGAACTTCATCCGCTCGGCGAACGCACCGACGATCAGCGCCGGGGTGATGATCGCGAAAGTCATCTGGAAGGTGATGAACACCGCTTCAGGGAACAGCGCCGCAGGGCCGGTCAGGCTCGAAGGCGTGACACCGGCGAGGAACGCCTTGCCCATGCCGCCGAAGAACGAGTTGAAATTGACGACGCCCTGCTCCATGCCGGTGGTGTCGAACGCGATGCTGTAGCCATAAATGACCCACAGGATGCTGATCAGACCGGTAATGGCGAAGCACTGCATCATCACGGAAAGAATGTTTTTCGAGCGAACCATGCCGCCGTAGAACAGCGCCAGGCCGGGAATGGTCATGAACAGCACGAGTGCCGTCGAGGTGAGCATCCAGGCAGTGTCGCCGGAATTGAGGACTGGGGCCGCCACTTCGTCTGCCGCCATTGCAAGGCTTGGCATTACGATGGACAACAGGGCTCCTAGCCCTGCGAATTTACGCAGAGTCATATTGTTTTCTCCTGGGGCGTTGGGGTTTGTGGCGGCGGTTAAATCGCGTCGGTATCGGTTTCGCCGGTACGGATGCGAATCGCCTGTTCCAGATTGACCACGAAAATCTTGCCGTCACCGATCTTGCCGGTGTTGGCCGCCTTGGTTATCGCCTCGATAACCCGATCCAGATCCTTGTCGTCGATGGCCACGTCGATTTTCACCTTGGGCAGAAAATCGACCACATATTCCGCGCCGCGATACAGCTCGGTGTGACCCTTCTGCCGGCCGAAGCCTTTGACTTCAGTAACGGTAATGCCCTGCACGCCGATTTCGGACAGCGACTCGCGCACGTCGTCCAACTTGAACGGCTTGATGATGGCAGTGACTAGCTTCATGAAAACTCTCTCCCGAATTGGTGGACTTGCCCCAGGAAAACAAACCCGACTCAAGTCTAAGCGCAGTGCCTGGCTTTGTAACGCATCGTCGGCCGTACCTGCCCGACTGACGCCAGCTAACCGCTGCCGACGAAACTCCCCGCTCCGTCTGCCGCACTGCATTCGTCACAGCGACTGCATCAGTGCATGGGTCGAAGGTGACTAAGCAGAAAGCTTGCCATCTCGCCAAAAACCTCTGATTTCAATCCCTTGGCCGCTGCCACACGCCATCCCGTGCAAAACCCCATCCGGATACGCACAACAACAGTGCGTCGCCGTCCGTCCGCCTGCGCGAAAAGCGTGCACCCCTGACCGCGAGATTGACTATAGACACTGCGTGATACACTGCCGGCCATTGTTTCCAGGACATCCACCATGCTCGCGCCCAAAGACTTCCTCGACGCCCTGAGCGGCACCGCCTCCCGCCTCTTCAGCGGCGACACCCCGCTGCCGAAAGCCGAAATCGAAAGCCAGTTCAAGATGCTGCTGCAGAGTGCGTTCAGCAAACTGGATCTGGTGAGCCGTGAAGAATTTGATAGTCAGATGGTCGTACTGGCCCGCACTCGCGCCCGCCTCGAAAGCCTCGAAGCCAAAGTCGCCGAGATGGAAGCCAAGCTGACACCGCCAGCCGAATAACGCATCCACCTGTAGGAGCTGCCGAAGGCTGCGATCTTTTGATCCTCAGCCCTTCAACCATCCCGGCAACGTCCTACAACCTGCACCACCGCCGTCCGATTGCGCCGAAAAGCCCAGGTTTCTAAGCTCACCCGATGCTGAATGTTCAGCACCGGGTTTGGCGACCCGAACAGCTTAAGGCGCACGACAACCATGATGGCGGCTACATTTACCGCCACATCGTTTCATGGCGGTTGTGCGTGGGAGACCTTCGGGTCTGCCGGGTTCCTTTTGCTCCGGTTCGCCAACCCGCGTACAACTGCCACCCAATCGTTTGGCGACGATTGAGGGCAGCCCCTTAAGCAAGAGGAACTGCTCAATGAATCAAGAAGAGACTTATCTGACCCCGCACCTCTTCACCCGCCACGCCCTCCTCATCCAGAACCAACCCTGGTTCTGCGCACGAGACCTGAGTCGCCTGCTGCACATCTACCTCAACGAACGCATGCTGCGAAAACTCGACCCCGACCAATACCAAACCCGAAAAACCCTGATCCACAACCAGATCAAAAACACCCTGCTGATCAGCGAATCGGGCAAACCGTTTCGCCGGCGTCCTACAACTATTAGGGCATAACCCTACGAGAATCAGCGTCTGCGCCTGATTCCGTGAGTTCTTGGCTGTGATTAGGCTGGTGGCTTTCGCCTGCGCTGGCCGATCCTATTCATCGAGTTCCAGGCGATACACATTGATCGCCAGACACTCTGGTTCTGGATCCCTCTTGTCTCATTTGCTCAAGCTCAAAGAAAACACGCTGGTTCAGCATCCAGATGGTGGTTACACCTTTGGCACGATCCCCGATATGCCAAAATTCGGCTTGCCAGGCGGGAAGATTTATCTGCGGGTAGGTATTCACCGTCGAGCGAATAGTGGTTTTGGCGTAGTGCACATTTGGGAAGCCCATAGTGCCGATTTGCTCAAGCATGGTTGCCAGACTGCCGATGGGGTAGCAGCGATTGTTGCGAAAATGATCGTCCCGGGAGCACAAATCTATTGTGAGTTCAAAGAACAGCGATGTGGAAACAGGGTCGCGGTACTGAGGACATCTATGGGCACACTGATTCTTGAACCGCGACACGAGCGCGCCACAGGATTTGGTTACTTCGTGGTGACTTGGTACCCGCAAAAACGCGCACATGGCACGTTAGTGGGGCAGATACCACGAGCACCACCAAATCAGAAATAAAAAAAGGCGTCCGATGGACGCCTTTAAAGTATTTTTTGAGGAGTAGTCGCAGCGATTCTTTAGCTCCGGGCTTTACGGCCTTGGGTTCAGAATCCGACAGGCTAGCCCGTCGTCACTACTTCAGAGAAACCAGCTTTCTCTGCTGCCGAAAATGCGGGGGAGCTTTTGCTGGTGCCCAGTCCCGACGAATGCGCAGTTGCAGTCCTCGAACGGGATGATCCGTCAATGCCGGTCGAGAGTCAACGCTCCAATTCAGGCAAGCGGTGACAGCCATCGGGTTTTGATACGTCTTGTAAACCTCTATTTCAGCACTGAAACCCTGCTCAACTACCCTTCAAAAACCCGCAGGAAGCGGCCCCCGATTCAGCTCAAGGAACGACCATGTCCCTCTCCATCGTCCACAGTCGCGCCCAGATTGGCGTGGAAGCCCCCGCCGTCACAGTCGAAGTCCATCTGGCCAACGGTCTGCCGTCGCTGACCATGGTCGGCCTGCCCGAGGCGGCGGTGAAGGAGAGCAAGGATCGGGTGCGCAGCGCGATCATCAATTCCGGGCTGCAGTTTCCCGCGCGGCGGATCACCTTGAATCTGGCGCCGGCTGATTTGCCCAAGGATGGCGGGCGGTTTGATCTGGCGATTGCCTTGGGGATTCTGTCGGCGAGTGTGCAGGTGCCGTGTCTGACGCTGGACGATGTGGAATGTCTGGGAGAGTTGGCATTGTCCGGCGCAGTAAGGGCGGTGCGCGGGGTTTTGCCGGCAGCATTGGCGGCGCGCAAGGCGGGTCGTGCGCTGGTGGTACCGCGGGCGAATGCCGAGGAGGCCTGCCTGGCTTCGGGGTTGAAGGTGTTTGCGGTGGATCATTTGCTGGAGGCGGTGGCGCATTTCAATGGGCATACGCCGGTTGAGCCCTATGTCTCCGACGGACTGATGCATGCCAGCAAGCCTTATCCCGACTTGAATGAAGTGCAGGGGCAAGTGGCGGCGAAACGGGCGTTGCTGATTGCTGCTGCGGGGGCGCATAACCTGCTGTTCAGCGGGCCGCCGGGAACGGGTAAGACATTGCTGGCCAGCCGATTGCCGGGACTATTGCCGCCGCTGGCCGAGAGTGAAGCGCTGGAGGTGGCGGCAATTCAGTCCGTCGCCAGTGGCGCACCGCTGACCCATTGGCCGCAGCGTCCCTTTCGTCAACCGCACCACTCGGCATCCGGGCCGGCACTCGTTGGTGGCAGCTCGAAGCCGCAGCCCGGCGAAATCACCCTCGCCCACCATGGTGTGCTGTTTCTCGATGAGTTGCCGGAGTTTGATCGCAAGGTTCTGGAGGTTTTACGGGAGCCTTTGGAGTCGGGATTCATCGTGATCGCCCGAGCCAAGGATCGCGTACGTTTTCCGGCACGATTCCAGTTGGTCGCAGCGATGAATCCCTGCCCCTGTGGATATCTTGGCGAGCCAAGCGGCAAGTGCTCCTGCACTCCGGACATGGTTCAACGCTACCGCAACAAGTTGTCAGGGCCGCTGCTGGATCGGATCGATTTGCACCTTACAGTGGCGCGGGAAGCCACGGCGCTGAATCCTGCGATTAAACCCGGCGAGGACAGCGCCAGCGCTGCGGCATTGGTGGCCGAGGCTCGCGAACGACAGCAGAAGCGTCAAGGCTGCGCCAACGCGTTTCTCGATCTGCCAGGACTGAAAAAACACTGCAAGTTATCCACAGTCGATGAGAAATGGCTGGAATCAGCCTGTGAACGGCTGACGTTATCGCTGCGCTCAGCACACCGGCTACTCAAGGTCGCCCGCACTTTGGCAGACCTTGAGCAAGTCGATGCAATCAAACGCGAACACTTGGCCGAGGCGCTGCAATATCGGCCGGCGACACCTTAATGCTCGGTTGTCAGATCCACCAACGGCGTCTGTCGCACTTCGGTGTCGCGCCCCGCCTGAATCTCGGTCACACGCTTCAAGGCCTTATCCACAGCACCTTTGTCCGCGAGCAGGCTGTAGCTGATCTGGAACTGTTTGTGTTCTTTCGGTGCAATGGTCGGCACCAGATTCAGCGGACGCTGATAGCGACGGTTGTAGGAAAAACTGGTGCCCGGCTCCAGCCCGGTGACATAGCCCTGCCCTTGGGTATCGGTGTTTTTCCACAAAGAGAACGCCGGCAACTGCTGGGTATTGAAGCCAACAGAAACACCAAGGCTGCCCGCCTTGTTATGCAGAACAGTCAGGGTTTCACCTTTGGCGTCGGCATAGGGCACGACGTTGTAGACGGTTTCGTCGTAGTCCTTGGTCGGCGCACGATAAGTCTGCCAGTCAGCCAGATCGCCCTTGGCCTTGTCGTTGAACGGCGAGACCTGTTTTACCGGTGCAGCAAAACGGGCGCCCTGCTCGAGGAACGGCGTGCTGAAATTGCTGTGATACAGCGCCTGGTATTCCTTTGGATAGTCGCCGTTGTTGGTCAGCGTATCGTTAAGTGCAAAGCGCACGCTGCCAGGTTCGGTGACCAGTTCAGTGATGACCGAGAAATCGACTTTCTTGAAGGCCTGTTCTTTCAGCTCGCCGCGCAGACTGATGGCGTAGGGTGGCTTTTCGTCGATGTGCAGCGTGACGGTACTGGCCGGGATGTTGGCGGCGCGGCCATGCAAGGTCAGCAGTTCACCGTTGTCCATGCCGGGATGGCCAACCCATTCGTAACCGCAGCGGGCGACCAGCTCGTTGAAACCTTCCAGCCAGCCCAGACCACCGCGCCCGTTGAGCTCGATGAAGGCCGGGTTGACCACGTCCTTGACCGGCGAATCCCAACCCATGCGCACGTTGCCGACAGAGGCCTGCAAGACATTCATCCCTCGGGTTGGCACCACCGAGAGTTTCATCGTGCCGTTATCGATATCGACGATGCTGACGCCTTCCTGCCGCCCCCCGTGCAAGGTACGCAGGCTTACGGAGAAGGGTTTGTCGGTTTTCACGCCGAGCTGCTCACTGGTGATGCTCCAGTTTTGCGCGGACTTGTTGGTGTCGAGGAGGACGTAATCCCAGGCCATGGCGTGGGAAGCAGCAGAGAATGCGCCGAGGGCGACGGCGAGTTTGAGCGGGGTCATGGCAGCAGCCTTTATTGGAGTTGTGCCATTTTTATAGCGCTGCGGAAACGTTTCAGCAAGTGTATTGGATCGACAGATCGCATGTTCCGCGAAGATCTTCAGTGATGCAATCGCGAGCAGGCTCGCTCCCACACGGGATCCGGGTCTTCACAAAATCTGTGAATCACACCGAACACTGTGGGAGCGAGCCTGCTCGCGAAAGCTATTTCAAAGGCGCATCAACGAAACCGATCAACCTCGGCACGCAAGTCCGCCGCCAAACCTTCCAGTTCCTTCGCCGTCACCGCCAGATTCGAAACAACCTCACGCTGCTCACTGTTGGCCAACGCAATGCTCTGCAAATTGCTGCTCAGCAACGTCGCCGTGCTGCTCTGCTCCTGAGTCGCGGTGGTAATCGCGGCAAATTGCTGCCCCGCCGAACGGCTCTGCTCATCGATCCGCGCCAGCGCCGAGGCAACATTGGCGTTACGCGACAAGCCTTCCTGCATCAGCACATTGCCCTGCTCCATGGTGCTGATCGCGTTGCCGGTTTCCTGCTGGATGCTGTGGATCATCACCGAGATTTCATCGGTCGCCTGACGGGTACGCGAGGCAAGGCTGCGCACTTCATCCGCCACCACGGCAAAGCCGCGACCTTGCTCACCGGCACGCGCCGCTTCAATTGCAGCATTGAGCGCCAGCAAATTGGTCTGCTCGGCAATCGAGGTGATCACGCCAACGATGCCGCCAATTTCCTGCGAACGCTGGCCGAGGGTGTTGATCACTGTGGCGGTGCTGTTGAGGGCGCCAGCGATTTGCTCCAGAGAGGACGAAGCTTCTTCCATCGAGCTACGGCCAATCTGCGTCTGCTGGGCGTTTTCCTGTGCCAGACGTTGGGTCGCGCCCATGTTGTCGGCGATGTTCAACGAGGTCGCGCTGAATTCCTCCACGGCACCGGCCATGCTGGTGATTTCGCCGGACTGTTGCTCCATGCCTTCGTAAGCACCGCCAGACAAACCGGACAGTGCCTGCGCTCGGCTGTTGACCTCCGCGGAGGAACGGCGAATGTGCTCAACCATGGTCGACAGCGCCTGGCTCATCTGGTTGAACGCGCGCGACAACTGACCGATTTCGTCGTTACTCGCTACATCCAGACGCACGCTCAGATCACCGGCGCCCAAGGCTTCGGCCTGACGCACCAGATCACCCAGCGGTTGCAGTTTCGAACGCAGCAGCCACATCGCCGAACCGACCGCCAGCAACATCGCCAACAGGCTGCCAATCGCCAGTTGCGTGCCGACGCTCCAGGTCACTGCGCGAATCTCGGCTTTCGGCATGCTTGCCACCACCGACCACGGGCCGCCGTCGAACGGCACCGCGACACTGTAGAAATCTTCGGACGTGTCGCCCCAGAACTGGCCTTTGCCCGGCGATTTCGCCAGATCCTTGATCAGCGGAATTGCTTGATCCAGCGCCTGCACGCCGGCCGGTGGAACCAGCCATTTGCTTTGCTCATCAAGCAACGCCAGCGAGCCGGTCTGACCGATGCGGAAGCGTTTGAGGTTATCGAACTGGGCGTTCTGCGCATCGGTGTAATCGAAACCAACGAACAGCACCGCAATCACTTTGCCGCTGCCATCGCGCACCGGGGTGTATTGGGTCATGTAGGAACGATCAAACAGCAAGGCGCGGCCGACATAACCCTGTCCGGCCATCAACTTCGCGTAGGCCGGATGGGCGTGATCGAGCAAGGTGCCGATGGCGCGGCTGCCGTCCTGTTTGGTCAGCGAGGTGCTGACGCGGATAAAGTCTTCGCCACTGCGTACGAACAGCGTGGCGACGCCCGCGGTCATCTGCTTGAACTCGTCGACTTCCTTGAAGTTGTTGTTCAGCACTTCGCTGCCCAGATGCAGGCCCGGAGTCTGGGTGCCGGCAACACTCACTGGCTCGTCCGGATGAAGGCTCAACCCGCTGCTGAAGCGCTTCTCGAACAACCCGCTGAGGCGCTGGGTGCTTTCGCGCAACGTGCCGTGGAAGGTACTCAGTTGGTCGGCCAGCAGCCGAGCCTCACTGGCCAGATGTTCTTCACGGGTGGCGAGGTTGGCGGTGTCCAGCGAACGCAACGCGAACAGCGTACTGCCACTGATGACGACCGCCAGAATCACAGCAAGGGCAAGGCCCAGCTGCGAGGCAATCCGAGCGCGAGGTTGAGACATGAACAGCTCCTGGCCGAGCCACCGGATCCTCCTTGATCGCAGCTGATGCTCGGAATAATTCTAATAATGGGGGTGAAGCATGGAGACCGGCACGACGGTTCCACTTGCTCATAGTCGGCGGTAAATCCGAATACTTGAGCGCTGTGCGAGGGTATGGCACGGGGCCGGCATTGTGGCGGCTCGAACGTTTCAGCTCAAGCGCGCAACGGCTGGCAGTTCCATGGCGCGGACTTCGCCTTGAAGAAAGTCGCTGAGGCGGCGCAAACGTTCACCTCCCGGACGGGTTTTTGGCCACACCAGGTAATAATCCAAGCCACTGGCAACGGCGGTCGGCCACGGCAGACTCAAGCGTCCTTGCGCGACATCTTCGGCGACCATCAACAAATCGCCCATTGATACCCCGTAGCCACGCGCCGCCGCGATCATGCCCAGTTCGAGCGTGTCGAATACTTGCCCGCCCTTTAGCGAAACCTGATCGGACAAACCCATGTGCTCCAGCCAACTTCGCCAGTCGCGGCGATCCGGGGTCGGGTGGAGCAATTCGGTGTTTGCCAGTCGATCAAGATCCCACGGTTGATCATTGAGCAGATTCGGCGCACCGACCGGGATCAGTTCTTCGGGAAACAACAAACTCGCTTCCCAGTCCGGCGGAAAATGGCCGTCGCTCAGCAACACGGCGCAATCAAACGGCTCATCATTGAAGTCCACCGAATCGACATCCATCCACGCACTGGTCAGTTGCACCTCGTTGCCCGGCTGCAAGTGGCGGAAGCGACTCAGGCGCGCCAGCAACCAACGCATGGTCAGGGTCGACGGGGCTTTCATGCGCAGGATGTCGTCCTCGGCACGCAAGGTGTTGCAGGCGCGCTCCAGCGCCGTGAAACCTTCGCGAATCCCCGGCAACAGCAGCCGCGCCGCTTCGGTCAATTGCAGATTGCGGCCGCTGCGGTGAAACAAGCGGCAGGCAAAATGCTCTTCCAGCGTACGAATATGCCGACTCACCGCGCTCTGGGTGATCGACAGTTCTTCCGCCGCGCGGGTGAACGAGCTATGTCGCGCCGCCGCTTCAAATGCGCGCAGGGCATACAAAGGAGGAAGTCGACGGGCCATGCACAAAGCTCCAGTGGCGGGATGCAGCGAAATGAGCGGAATTTGTTCAGGATGAGTTTTAGTCATGCCACCCATCCTTTTTATCCCTTTGTGCAATGCCTGCCAAGGCCGGAGAATCGACGGTCTCCTGTTCCCTCTGAAAATTGAGTGGTGATACCCATGCAGCATCCTGTGCGTACTGAACTCTGGGCCATTCTGCGGCTGGCAGGGCCGTTGATCGCTTCACAGTTGGCGCACATGTTGATGGTGCTGACCGACACTTTGATGATGGCGCGCCTCAGTCCCGAAGCGCTGGCCGGCGGCGGTCTGGGCGCGGCAACTTATTCGTTCGTGTCGATCTTCTGCATCGGTGTGATTGCCGCAGTCGGCACCTTGGTAGCGATTCGCAAAGGTGCGGGCGACATCATTGGCGCGGCACGTCTGACCCAGGCCGGGTTGTGGCTGGCGTGGCTGATGGCGCTGGGCGCCGGTTTGCTGCTGTGGAACCTGAAACCGGTGTTGCTGCTGTTCGGCCAGACCGAAACCAACGTCAACGCCGCCGGGCAATTTCTGATCGCCCTGCCCTTCGCTCTGCCCGGCTACCTGAGCTTTATGGCCCTGCGCGGTTTCACCAGTGCAATTGGTCGGGCGACACCGGTGATGGTCATCAGTCTGGCCGGCACCGTGGCGAATTTTCTGCTCAATTACGCGCTGATCACTGGCATGTTCGGTCTGCCGAAAATGGGCCTGATGGGCATCGGCCTGGTCACGGCAATTGTCGCCAACTGCATGGCGTTGGGGTTGGCCTGGCACATTCGTCGGCACCCGGCGTATGACGCTTATCCGCTGCGCGCGGGCCTGTCTCGGCCGAATCGACAGTACCTGAAAGAGCTCTGGCGCCTCGGTCTGCCGATCGGTGGCACCTACGCTGTGGAAGTCGGTTTGTTCGCCTTCGCGGCGCTATGCATGGGCACCATGGGCAGCACGCAACTGGGCGCACACCAGATTGCCCTGCAAATCGTTTCGGTGGCATTCATGGTGCCGGCGGGCATGTCCTATGCGATCACCATGCGCATCGGCCAGCATTACGGCGCGGGGCAATTGCTCGATGCACGGATGTCGGGCCGCGTCGGGATCGTCTTTGGTGCGGTGGTGATGCTCGGCTTTGCGATGGTGTTCTGGTTGCTGCCAAATCAGTTGGTCGGGTTATTCCTTGATCACAATGATCCGGCGTTTGCCGAAGTGATTCGTTTGGCGGTGAGCCTGCTGGCCGTGGCGGCATGGTTCGAGCTGTTCGACGGCACGCAGACGATTGCCATGGGCTGTATTCGCGGGCTCAAGGATGCGAAGACCACGTTCCTGGTCGGGCTCGGCTGTTATTGGCTGATTGGCGCGCCAGCGGCGTGGTGGATGGCATTCCACTTGAACTGGGGGCCGACGGGCGTCTGGTGGGGATTGGCGCTGGGGTTGGCGTGCGCGGCGGTGAGTCTGACGCTCGCGTTTGAGTGGAAGATGAAGCGGATGATTCGGCGTGAGCCTGCTACATCACGCTTTGAGGTCGTTGGCGCAGATTAAGATCAAAAGATCGCAGCCTTCGGCAGCTCCTACAGGGATCGGTGTAGGAGCTGCCGCAGGCTGCGATCTTTTAAACGGCCTCCACAGAAACCTGTTGGCTTGAGCCAAACGTCAGGTATTCAACCAGCTCTGCCAACGGCAACGGCCGGCTGATCAGATAACCCTGCACCTGATCACAACCAAACCCGCGCAGCAATTCCAGTTGTTCCGGCGTTTCAACCCCTTCCGCCACCACTTCCAGATGCAGGTTGTGCGCAAGGTTGATCATCGCGTGCACCAGTTTGCGGTTCTCTTCACGCTGTTCCATGCCACCGACAAAGCTCTTGTCGATCTTCAGCAAAGTGATCGGCAAGCTGTTGAGGTGCACGAACGATGAGAACCCGGTGCCAAAGTCATCCAGCGAAAAACGTACACCGAGGCGGCCCAAAGCATCCATGGTCTGCTTGACCAGATCACTGCGGCGCATCACCGCCGTTTCCGTCAGTTCGAACTCCAGCCACTGCGCCTCCACACCGCGCTCAGCGATCAAGCGGCTCAGCGTCGGCAACAACTGACTGTCCTGAAACTGGCGGAACGACAGGTTGATCGCCATGTGCAGCGCCGGCAATCCGCGTTCGCGCAACGCCTGCATATCGCGCAACGCCCGGGAAATCACCCAATAACCCAGCGGCACAATCAAGCCGCTCTGCTCGGCCAACGGCACGAACTCACTCGGCGGCAGCAAACCACGTTCGCCATGGCGCCAGCGCACCAAGGCTTCGAGGCCGACAATCTGGCCGTCCTCAAGATTCAGGCGTGGCTGGTAATGCAATTCCAGCTCATCACGACGCAAGGCCCGGTGCAGCTCACTTTCGAGGTCAGCCATGCTCCGCGCGTTGCGGTTGATGCGTTCGTTGAAGATATGAAAGGTGCAGCCCTGCGTGCTCTTGGCCTGCTGCATGGCGATGTGCGCATGCCACATCAGCGGGTCAGCGCCAGCCTGCGCGCGGGCGTGGGCGATGCCGAGGCTGGAGCCGATGAGCAGGCTTTCGCCATCGACCCAATACGGTTCGGCGAGTGCTTCGGTGATGCGTTCGGCCATCCACTCGGCGCGTTGCGGCGCGCGGCGGGTGTCGATCAGCAAAGCAAATTCATCGCTGCCGAGACGTGCCAGTTGATCGCCGGCTTCCAACTGACTTTTCAGCCGCGCCACGACCTGCAGGATCAGCCGATCGCCAGCCTGATGGCCAAGGGCGTCGTTGGCGTGACGGAAGTTGTCGAGATCGAGATGCCCGAGGGCCAGGCCGCGACCATCGCCTTCAGCGAGACGCGCTGTCAGCAAAGTCTGGAAACCCTGACGGTTGGCGATGCCGGTCAGCGGATCCTGTTCGGCGAGGCGTTGCAGGGTGTTTTCGAGAACGCCGCGTTCGCGCACATGGCGCAGGCAACGGCGCAGCATGCCGGGGTCGAGGGCGTCGAACACCAGCCAGTCACTGACGCCAACCGGCGCGGTGTCCGGCTCGTGTTCGAGCAACAATACCGTCGGCAGGCTGCAGCGGCCGGGTGCCGGTTGCAACGCAGGAAGGGTCAACAACACCGCATGGCGGTTGTCTTCGAACAAACTGCTGACCGACTCCCAGCTTGGCGCGCTGATCAGCACCGCCGCGCTCCCCATCGGAGCCAGACACTCACGCAATAACGCTGTCCACGCTGGCTCTTCGGCCAGTAGCAGCAAACGCAAGGGTTCGACAGGCGTAGACAAGCTAGCTCCCTAGACTCTGCAATGATGTGGGCGGCGGGCATTATGCCGTTGCGCTGACCAATGACCAAATGACAACGGTTATCAAAACGTTATTTTGTGTCACGAATGAGAACATTAGCCGCTAAATCACCGCGCATCCTGCGTGAAAGTAACAAAACCGGCAAATATGAATCGCGTGGTACGTCACAAGTCGGACAGAGCAGCACAAATCTCTGAGCCTGTTAAAATGCCGGCCCATTTCGTCAACGACTCCCGAATTTTCGTATGTCCCGACTCAATCCCCGGCAGCAAGAAGCCGTGAACTACGTCGGCGGCCCTCTATTGGTGCTCGCCGGTGCTGGCTCCGGCAAGACCAGCGTGATCACGCGCAAAATCGCGCACCTGATCCAGAACTGCGGCATCCGCGCCCAGTACATCGTTGCCATGACCTTTACCAACAAGGCCGCGCGCGAGATGAAAGAGCGGGTCGGTACCCTGTTGCGCGCCGGCGAAGGTCGCGGCCTGACGGTCTGCACCTTCCACAATCTCGGTCTGAACATCATCCGCAAGGAACACGTGCGGCTGGGCTACAAACCCGGTTTCTCGATCTTCGACGAGACCGACGTCAAGTCCCTGATGACCGACATCATGCAGAAGGAATACGCAGGCGAAGACGGCGTCGACGAGATCAAGAACATGATCGGCGCCTGGAAAAACGACCTGATCCTGCCGCCTCAGGCGCTGGAAAACGCGCGTAATCCCAAGGAACAGACGGCCGCCATCGTCTACACCCACTATCAGCGCACGCTGAAAGCGTTCAACGCGGTGGACTTCGACGACCTGATCCTGCTGCCGGTAAAACTTTTCGAAGAACACGCCGACATTCTCGAAAAGTGGCAGAACAAGGTGCGCTACCTGCTCGTCGATGAATACCAGGACACCAACGCCAGCCAATACCTGCTGGTAAAAATGCTCATCGGCAAGCGCAACCAGTTCACCGTGGTCGGCGACGACGACCAGTCGATCTACGCCTGGCGTGGCGCGCGACCGGAAAACCTGATGCTGCTCAAGGACGACTATCCATCGCTGAAAGTGGTGATGCTCGAGCAGAACTACCGCTCGACCAGTCGCATCCTGCGTTGCGCCAACGTGCTGATCTCGAACAACCCGCACGAATTCGAAAAGCAACTGTGGAGTGAAATGGGCCACGGTGACGAGATCCGCGTGATCCGCTGCCGCAACGAAGACGCCGAAGCCGAGCGCGTGGCCATGGAAATCCTCAGCCTGCACTTGCGCACCGACCGCCCGTACAGCGATTTCGCGATCCTCTATCGCGGTAACTATCAGGCCAAACTGATCGAGCTGAAGCTGCAGCACCACCAGGTGCCGTATCGCCTGAGCGGCGGCAACAGCTTCTTCGGCCGCCAGGAAGTGAAAGACCTGATGGCCTACTTCCGCCTGATCGTGAACCCGGATGACGACAACGCCTTCCTGCGCGTGATCAACGTGCCGCGCCGCGAAATCGGCTCGACCACCCTGGAAAAACTCGGCAACTACGCCACCGAACGCAAGATCTCGATGTACGCCGCCACCGACGAAATCGGTCTGGGCGAACATCTGGACAGCCGCTTCACCGATCGCCTGTCGCGCTTCAAGCGTTTCATGGACAAGGTGCGCGAGCAGTGCGCCGGCGAGGACCCGATCTCCGCGCTGCGCAGCATGGTCATGGACATCGACTACGAGAACTGGCTGCGCACCAACAGCTCCAGCGACAAAGCCGCCGATTACCGGATGAGCAACGTCTGGTTCCTGATCGAGGCGTTGAAAAACACTCTTGAGAAGGACGAAGAAGGCGAAATGACCGTCGAGGATGCGATCGGCAAACTCGTCCTGCGCGACATGCTCGAACGTCAGCAGGAAGAGGAAGACGGTGCCGAAGGCGTGCAGATGATGACGCTGCATGCGTCCAAGGGTCTGGAATTCCCTTACGTGTTCATCATGGGCATGGAAGAGGAAATCCTCCCGCACCGCTCCAGCATCGAAGCCGACACCATTGAAGAAGAACGCCGCCTGGCCTACGTGGGCATCACCCGCGCGCGTCAGACACTGGCGTTCACCTTCGCCGCCAAGCGCAAGCAGTACGGCGAGATCATCGACTGCGCGCCGAGCCGCTTCCTCGATGAGCTGCCGCCGGACGATCTGGCCTGGGAAGGCAACGACGACACACCGACCGAAGTCAAAGTCGTGCGCGGCAACAGCGCATTGGCTGATATACGCGCGATGTTAAAGCGCTAGAATTGACCACTTTTTTTACTAGACCTTCGGCGCACAAAGCGCCAAAAGAGGACAGCTTCATGGAAGCATTGCACCAGAAAATCCGCGAACAAGGCATTGTGCTTTCCGACCAGGTCCTGAAGGTCGACGCCTTCCTGAACCACCAGATCGACCCGGCCCTGATGAAGCTGATCGGCGACGAATTCGCCGCGCTGTTCAAGGATTCGGGCATCACCAAGATCGTCACCATCGAAGCCTCGGGCATCGCCCCGGCGATCATGACCGGTCTGAACCTCGGCGTGCCGGTGATCTTCGCCCGTAAGCAACAGTCCCTGACCCTGACGGAAAACCTGCTGTCGGCGACCGTTTACTCGTTCACCAAAAAGACCGAGAGCACCGTGGCCATCTCGCCGCGCCATCTGACCAGCAGCGACCGCGTGCTGATCATCGACGACTTCCTGGCCAACGGTAAGGCCTCGCAAGCGCTGATCTCGATCATCAAACAGGCCGGCGCCACCGTGGCCGGCCTGGGCATCGTCATCGAGAAGTCGTTCCAGGGCGGCCGCGCCGAACTGGACTCGCAAGGCTACCGCGTCGAATCGCTGGCCCGCGTTAAATCGCTGACAGGTGGCGTCGTCACCTTCATCGAATAAAGCCACACCGCAATACCCTTGTAGGAGCCGAGCTTGCTCGCGAAGGCGTCGTGTCAGTCGAATATTCTTTGACTGATCCACCGCTTTCGCGAGCAAGCTTTGCTCCTACAGTTGTTCGGGTACTCCGCAATCCCCGTGTAGGAGCTGTCGAGTGCAACGAGGCTGCGATCTTTTGATCTGATTTTCAGGATCAACATCAAAAGATCGCAGCGTGCCGCAGCTCCTACAGATTTCACTTAATCCATTCTGTACCCCGCCCCCGGTACCCCTTCATGCATCGCAGCTTGAATATCCGCGTACAAGGCATTCGCCTCGCCGGTGGTAATCGAGCGAGAACAATCACGCAGCACCACATGCAAAAGCACGTTCTCCTGACCCGGTAACATCCCGAGTCGCTCAATGGCTTGCGCTGGTAAATCCGAACGTGGCCAGCGCCCCTTGATTCGCATCTCCTCGATCCATCCAGAGCAATCCCCTGCCGCCTGCAACATCCTCTCGGTCAATACCTCTTCACTCAATCCCGGCGTTACTGCCAACGAGATATCGCGGGCAATCGACGGCAAACGGGATACCGCAGTCCACGGATCCAGATCATGCATCTGCGCCTGCACGCGCACATTCTGATCACGCAACAAACGAATATCAGGAATGCCTTTGCGCAACATCGTCAGGCGATCCAGCCCCATCCCAAGAGCGAGTCCGCCATGGCGCAGCGGATCAATCTGCAAACGCTGCAACAGCGACTTCGCGATACGCCCGCACTCAAGAACCTCGACCGGCACGCCATCATTCAACACATTCACTTCAATCCCGCCCTCGGTGTAGTGATGTGGACTGTCGCTATAAACCCAGGACTTTTCCGGGACGGCCGACTGCAAAATATCACCGACCAGACGCAGTAAATGCTCATGGGATGCCAGCTCCGGGTCGCCCAATACCCAGATATCCATTTGGTGCGGCTCGGCGCAATGCCAACGATCTCGGCTATCACGCCTGAAGGTAATGCCTGGCGCTGCCAGCAAAATGGTTTGTCCCGGCCGACGAACCTCGGCGGCCTGCTGAAGCGCCGCAGGAATCTGGCTGGTGGTCTGCGTTCGCAAAAGCGAATGCTCATCGACCCAACGTGTGTGCTCGCTGCCAAGGGTAATTTCTGCCGGGTCGTAACCCAGCAAACCGTAGTTTTCTGCGGCGGACACAATCCTCGGCCCAACCTGCAACTGCGCTCGAGGCCAGCCTCTTGCTGCGAGTCCTTGAAGGACTTCATTGAGCAGTAGTCGGACTGCGTGGTCGGGTTGGTTCTTTTCGGTTAAGTCAGTGAGGAGTAAGGCCTGCTCGACAGACTCTTGTGGCAAGTATTTCTTCGATGCTGACACTCTGTACCCTCCGGATTTGCTGCTGGATAGACCACAGACAAACCTATCGACAGGCGAATGCCGACGACAATCCAAAAACTCAGTGATTGATGACTTTCAGAACGGGACTACGGATGACATTCCGTATTCATTCAGATTTAGGCGTAACTCGTGTAGGAGCTGTCGAGTGCAACGAGGCTGCGATCTTTTGATCTTTTAAGGATCAGGATCAAAAGATCGCAGCGTGCCGCAGCTCCTACGGGGTTTGGGTGGTGGCTTTTAGGCCGGTGAGGAGCAGGCGTTGGAAGAGGTCTTCTTTCAGGCCTTCCGGGTGAGTGAGTTGCATGCGTTCGAGGTGTTCGGGGTAGAGCGATGCATCGGGGGCGTCGAGGGCGGCTTTGCCCAGTTCGAGGATTTCGGTGAGTTTGAATTTGCTTTTTAGCCAGTTCAGCGCCCGCAGCAAATCCCGTTCGATCGCGGTGAAATCACAGCCCAGCGGGTACTCCGGAAACAGGTTTTTGTGCCGTGCGGCGATGGCTTGCAAACGCTGCGGCGTGTTCTCGGTGAAGCGCGGATCGAGGCGGAAATCCTTTGGCAGTTTGCCGACTTTTTGCGCTTGTTCGATCAGGCCCGGCTGGAAGCGTGAATCGCTGATGTTCAGCAGCGATTCGATCACTACGGCATCGGTTTTACCGCGCAGATCAGCGATGCCGTATTCGGTCACGACGATGTCGCGCAGATGCCGTGGGATCGTGCAGTGGCCGTATTCCCAAACGATGTTGGAGCTGACGTCGCCGCCGGATTCGCGCCAGCTGCGCAGGATCAGGATCGAGCGCGCGTCGTGCAACGCGTGGCCCTGCGCGACGAAGTTGTACTGTCCGCCAACGCCGCTGAGTACTCGTCCATCCTCCAGTTGATCCGCCACGCCAGCGCCGAGCAAGGTCATGGTGAACACCGTGTTGATGAACCGCGCATCGAGGCGTTGTAGGCGCTTGAGTTCCTCCTGCCCGTAGAGCTCGTTGATGTAGCTGATGCGAGTCATGTTGAATTCGAGGCGTTTGCTCAGTGGCAGCTCACGCAAGCGCTCGTAAAAACTGCGCGGGCCGAGGAAGAAACCGCCGTGCACCGAGATGCCGTCAGTTTGCGCCGCTTCGTCGAGGGTGCCGGCGTTGGCCTGTTCCTGCGTCGGCACATCGGGGTAGACCTTACGCCGGATGATCCCGGCATCCGCCAGCACCAGCAGGCCGTTGACGAACATTTCGCTGCAACCGTACAGGCCTTTGGCGAACGGCCCGGTGCCGCCCTCGCGGTTGATCAACTGCGCCCATTGGCTGAGGTTGATGTCGTCGAGCAACGCCTGATAACCGGCGTTATCCGCCTGACGTGCGAGCAACGCTGCGGTGAGGGCATCCCCCATCGAACCGATGCCGATCTGCAATGTACCCCCGTCGCGCACCAGCGTACTTGCATGCAAACCAATGAAATGATCCTGAAACCCCACCGGCATGTTCGGCGTGGAAAACAGCGTGCTGCTGTCCTTCGCGTCGATCAACAGGTCGAAGGTGTCGATGTCGACTTCGGCATCGCCGGGCATGTACGGCAGATCGGTATGGACCTGGCCGACCAGCAAAATAGTCTCCCCGGCTTCGCGACGTTTGGCGATCATCGACAACAGGTCGAGGGTGATGTCGGGGTTGCAGCTCAGGCTCAGGCAATCCGGGTGTTCGCTGCTGCTGGCCAATAACTGCGCCACCAGATTCAGCCCGGCGGCGTTGATGTCGCGGGCGGCGTGGCTGTAGTTGCTGCTGACGTAATCCTGTTGGGCCGGCGCGCTGTTGAGCAGGCTGCCGGGCTGCATAAAAAACTGTTCGATGCGGATGTTGGCGGGCAGACTGTCGCGGTGCAGGTCGGCGAGGAAATCAAATTCCGGGTAGTCACCGAAGACGCGCTCGACGAAGGGTTCGATGAAGCGTTTTTGCAAGCCATCGCCCAACGCCGGACGACCGAGGCACAGCGCGGTGTAGATCGTCAGCTGCCGCTCGGGCAGGCCTTTGATCCGCCGGTACAGCGCGTTGACGAAGTGATTGGGTTTGCCCAGGCCCAGCGGCATGCCCATGTGGATATGCGCCGGCAAGCGCGCCAGCACGTCGTCCACTGCTTGTTCGATCGAACACAACTGCACCATCTGAAGCCTCCTGCCCGTTCCGTGAATAGGGGTAGACCGAGATTGCCTTGAGTTTGCTGCAAAGAACAGCTCAAAGTCCTGGACGATTGTCGGCCACAGGAGGTGTTTATGGCTGGAGCTTGCTTGCCCTCACCCTAGCCCTCTCCCGGAGGGAGAGGGGACTGAATGGGGGATATTTGGGAGGTACACCGACTTGAACGTGATGTACCGAATCCATAGTCGCTAAGGTCTTTCAGGTCGATGTCGGACGCAAGAAACCGCGGTCGTCCCCTCTCCCGGAGGGAGAGGGGACTGAATGGGGGATATTTGGGAGGTACGCCGACTTGAACGTGATGTACCGAATCCATAGTCGCTAAGGTCTTTCAGGTCGATGTCGGACGCAAGACACCTCGGTCGGCCCCCTCTCCCTCCGGGAGAGGGCTGGGGTGAGGGGCTCTTGAATCGCAGGCACAAAAAAACCGTCCGAAGACGGTTTTCTTCATCAGATGCACGCCTTATTTCAGGCCGGACATCTTCTCGATCGCGCCCTTCAACTCATCATCCGAGCAATCGGCGCAGGTGCCTTTCGGCGGCATCGAATTGATACCGGTGATGGCTTTGGCAAGGATGCCATCAAGGCCGCCCTGGTGATCAGCACGCTCTTTCCACGCGGCCGTGTCACCAATTTTCGGCGCACCCAACAACCCGGTACCGTGGCAAGCGTTGCAATGTTTGGCAATCACTTCGTCGGGGGTTTTCGCGCCGCCACCGCCGCCGGCAGTCGCAGCCACTTCCATCCCTTTGCATTCCTGACCTTGAACGCACACCTGGCCGACAGGCTCGAGGCGTTTGGCAATGTCGTCATTCGTCGCAGCTTGAGCGCTGACAGCCCAGAGGGCCAGTACGGTTGCTGGTGCAGCCAGCATTTTCATAATTAGGTTCACGCGTTCACCCTCAATGGTGGCTATTCACGCCTGCGGCCACGGTTCGCAGGCGGGCGCAAGTATAGCGGGTAGCCCGCCACACTGAAACAACCCCATGATTAAAGGGGTCTTGTTGCGCATCGGTAAAACAGCTTGGGTGCCTTTGCCGTAGTGGCCTGGCGCCTCTTGGTTTAAAAGTTTGCCGGCGTGGCTGCGCTGATTAGTCGCGCAGGCAAGTCGAACGGATTACGGAAACGATGCGGCTTGGTACTTTCAAAGTAGTAGCTGTCGCCGGCTTCGAGAATAAAAGTTTCAAGGCCCACCACCAATTCCAGACGACCTTCCACCAGAATCCCGGTTTCTTCGCCTTCATGGGTGAGCATTTCTTCGCCGGTATCAGCGCCCGGCGGGTAGATTTCGTTGAGGAAGGCGATGGCGCGACTGGGGTGCGCGCGGCCGACCAGTTTCATGGTCACGGCGCCGTCGGAAATGTCGATCAGCTCGTTGGCCTTGTAGACGATCTGGGTCGGAACTTCCTGCAGGATTTCTTCGGAAAAGAACTCGACCATGGACATGGGAATGCCGCCCAGCACCTTTCTCAGCGAACTGATCGAAGGGCTGACGCTGTTCTTTTCGATCATCGAAATGGTGCTGTTGGTGACGCCCGCGCGTTTGGCGAGTTCACGCTGGGAAAGCCCTTTGAGCTTGCGGATCGATTGCAGTCGTTCACCGACGTCCAAGGCGCGAGCCTCCTGATGTTGTAAGAATATTGAGCGTTATCATGGCGACAGCGTTCAGTATTTACAACACTTGGCCCCCGCAGCGGCGTCAACCCTCGGAATAGAGCCTTGGCACTCGACGCAGGTTGCAGAAGATCTGGTACGGGATGGTGTCGGCCCACTTCGCCACTTCACTGGCGAGGATATTTTTCCCCCAGAGCTCAACGGTCGAACCGAGACCGGCTTCCGGCACATCGGTAAGATCGATGCAAAGCATGTCCATCGACACGCGACCGATAATGCGACTGCGTTTACCGGCCACCAAAACCGGGGTGCCGGTCGGCGCCTGACGCGGGTAGCCGTCGGCGTAACCCATGGCAACCACACCGATGCGCATCGGTTTGTCGGTGATGAATTTGGCGCCATAGCCCACCGGCTCACCGGCCGGCAGTTCGCGCACGCTGATGACTTTCGATTCGAGGGTCATCACCGGTTGCAAACGATCGGCAACGGCGTTGGCTTCTTCGAATGGGGTCGCGCCGTAGAGCATGATGCCCGGACGCACCCAATCACTATGAATCTGCGGCCAACCAAGCACAGCGGGCGAGTTGCGCAGACTGACTTCAGCCGCCAGCCCCTGACGCGCCGCTTCAAATACCGCGACTTGCTCGGTGCTGCTCTGCGCGTGCAGTTCATCGGCGCGGGCGAAGTGGCTCATCAACACAATTTTCGCCACTTTACCGCTGGCCAGCAGACGCTGATAAGCCGCCGGATAATCCTTTGGATGCAACCCGACGCGGTGCATGCCCGAATCGAGCTTCAGCCACACGGTGATCGGTTTGCTCAGCGCTGCCTGCTCGATTGCTTCGAGCTGCCAAAGCGAGTGCACCACCGTCCAGAAATCATGCTCGACGATCAGCGCCAGCTCATCAGCTTCAAAAAAGCCTTCCAGCAACAACACCGGCGCACGAATGCCAGCGGCGCGCAGCTCCAAAGCCTCTTCGATGCAAGCCACGGCAAAACCGTCGGCCTCGGCTTCCAGCGCCTGGGCGCAGCGCACCGCGCCATGTCCGTACGCATCGGCCTTGATCACCGCCAGCGCCTTGGCGCCGGTGACTTCGCGGGCAATTCGGTAGTTGTGGCGCAGGGCTTGAAGGTCGATCAGGGCACGGGCAGGACGCATGGCGGCAGACTTCTAGGCGGTCATGGGAATAAAAACCGGCGCCGACTGACGACGTGAACCGCCAACAGCGCCGGGAGAGGGATCTTTACAGCTTTTTACGGCAGCGCGGCGACGATGGAAATCTCCACCAGAATGCTCGGCTTGGCCATTTTCGCCTCAACGGTCGCGCGGGCCGGGGCGGCGCCTTTTGGCAGCCACTGATCCCACACCGAGTTCATCCCGGCGAAGTGCTCATCGATGCCGTTCAGGTAAATCGTTGCCGACAACAGGTGTTGCTTATCGGTGCCGGCCAGATCAAGCAAGCGCTCGATATTGGCCAGAACGTCGCGGGTCTGCTGTTCAATCCCGGCGTTGAAGTCGTCACCGACCTGCCCGGCCAAGTACACGGTGCCGTTGTGGCTGACGATCTGACTCATGCGCTCATTGGTGAGCTGGCGCTGGATTGACATGTTTTGCGGACTCCTGAATTTTGTTGCCGTAACGGGAAATATCGAGGCCTTCGGCGCTGATCTGCGGCTTTTTCTTCGCCATCAGGTCGGCCAGCAGACGACCGGAACCGCATGCCATGGTCCAACCGAGCGTGCCGTGACCGGTGTTGAGGAACAGATTCTTGAACGGCGTGGCGCCAACGATCGGCGTGCCATCGGGCGTGGTCGGACGCAGACCGGTCCAGAAACTCGCTTCGGCCAGATTGCCGCCCTGAGGATAAAGGTCGTTGACGATCATCTCCAGGGTTTCGCGGCGACGCGGGTTCAGCGACAGGTCAAAACCGGCGATCTCGGCCATGCCGCCGACGCGGATGCGGTTGTCGAAACGGGTGATCGCGACCTTGTAGGTCTCGTCGAGAATAGTCGACGTCGGCGCCATTGCCGGGTTGGTGATCGGCACGGTCAGCGAGTAACCCTTGAGCGGATACACCGGGGCTTTGATGCCCAGCGGCTTGAGCAGTTGCGGCGAGTAGCTGCCGAGCGCCAGTACGTAGCGGTCGGCGGTTTCCAGCTTGCCGTCGATCCACACGCCGTTGATGCGATCACCGGCGTAGTCGAGTTTCTGGATGTCCTGGCCGAAGCGGAATTCGACGCCGAGTTTCACTGCCATTTCGGCGAGGCGCGTGGTGAACATCTGGCAGTCGCCAGTCTGATCGTTCGGCAGGCGCAGGGCACCGGCGAGGATGTCAGTTACACCCGCTAGCGCCGGCTCGACGCGGGCAATGCCGGCGCGGTCGAGGACTTCAAACGGCACGCCGGATTCTTCCAGCACGGCGATGTCTTTGGCGGCGCCATCAAGCTGCGCCTGGGTGCGGAACAGTTGAGTCGTACCGAGGCTGCGGCCTTCGTAGGCGATGCCGGTTTCGGCGCGCAATTCGTCGAGGCAGTCGCGGCTGTACTCGGACAGACGCACCATGCGCTCCTTGTTCACCGCGTAACGGCTGGCGGTGCAGTTGCGCAGCATCTGCGCCATCCACAGGTACTGGTCGATGTCGGCGGTGGCTTTGATCGCGAGAGGGGCGTGGCGTTGCAGCAGCCACTTGATCGCTTTGAGCGGTACGCCCGGCGCGGCCCACGGCGAGGCGTAGCCCGGCGAGACCTGGCCGGCGTTGGCGAAACTGGTCTCCATGGCCGCAGCCGGCTGCCGGTCGACCACCACTACTTCGAACCCGGCACGGGCCAGATAGTAAGCACTGGCGGTACCGATGACGCCGCTACCCAAGACCATTACGCGCATTTTTGTATCCCTCATCGCGGCGGGGCCGCGTACGTCTGTTGTTAGAGCAATGATGCGCGCAGTGTAAAAAAGAAATGCCAGTGCTTTTCACTATATAAGCGCCTATATTTGGCGACAATTCTCGGCAAAAACCCTTTTCACGGAGGCGCATCCCCTATGCGTACCAACACTCAGACCAAACGTGAGCTGGACAAGATTGACCGCAACATCTTGCGGATCCTGCAGGCGGACGGGCGGATTTCCTTTACCGAACTGGGCGAAAAGGTCGGGCTCTCGACCACGCCGTGCACCGAGCGCGTGCGGCGTCTGGAGCGCGAAGGGATCATCATGGGCTACAACGCCCGGCTCAATCCGCAGCACTTGAAGGGTAGCTTGCTGGTGTTCGTCGAGATCAGCCTCGACTACAAATCCGGCGACACGTTCGAGGAGTTCCGCCGCGCGGTGCTGAAGTTGCCGCACGTGCTGGAATGCCATTTGGTGTCAGGGGATTTCGACTATCTGGTGAAGGCGCGGATTTCCGAGATGGCCTCGTACCGCAAGTTGCTGGGCGACATTCTGCTGAAGCTGCCGCATGTGCGGGAGTCGAAGAGCTATATCGTCATGGAAGAGGTTAAGGAGAGCTTGAGCCTGCCGATTCCAGATTGAGCACCGCGACGATCGTTCCCACGCTCTGCGTGGGAATGCCTCTTCGGACGCTCCGCGTTCGGCATTTGGGACGCAGAGCGTCCCGGGCTGCATTCCCACGCAGAGCGTGGGAACGATCATGAAACCTGTGCGAGCTGGCTTGCTCGCGAAGGTGTCGACTGGGTTCCGAGTGAACCCGTTAAACCAGCACCTGCCGATTCGCCGCCATGTACTCGAATATCTGCTTCTCCACCCGTGGATGAATCAGCTCCACCGGCCGCCGCTCATTCGGGCAAGGCAAAGTCTTGGTCGTACCAAACAACCGGCAGATCAACGGCCGCTCTTCATACACCGTGCAGCCATTCGGCCCCAGGTGCACGCAGTTCAGCTCTTCCATCGCCGCATCCTGCTCAGCGCGGGTCTTGCGCGGCAGACGAGCCATTTCTTCCGGCGAGGTGGTCACCGGCCCACAGCAATCGTGGCAGCCGGGCACGCACTCGAACGAGGGAATCTGCTGGCGCAAGGTGCGGACTGTCTGGCTGTTGCAGCTCATCGAAACGGTAACCAAGGTGAAATAGGCGGCAATTGTGCCGCAAAAGCCGTGATCCAGACACCGCAGGCCGACCAGTGTTGCCCCCGTTCGGGCGTGCGGCTTATGCTCCGTCAAATTTTCTCGACACCCCCGCCTCAGGATGACGCCCATGACCGCCCGCGCCCACACCTCCGCGAGCCAACCTCACGTTGCCTCTTACTACGCCGCCAGCAGCTTGCCGCAGCCGGATCATCCGCTGCTGCAAGGCGACGTGGTGGCCGACGTCTGCGTGGTCGGCGGCGGTTTTTCCGGGTTGAACACGGCGCTGGAACTGGCTGAACGCGGACTCAGCGTGGTGTTGCTGGAAGCGCACAAGATCGGCTGGGGCGCCAGCGGTCGTAACGGCGGGCAGTTGATTCGCGGCGTCGGCCACGGTCTCGATCAGTTCGCCAACGTCGTCGGCAGCGACGGCGTGCGCGAAATGAAACTGATGGGCCTGAAAGCGGTGGAAATCGTCCGCCAGCGCGTCGAGCGTTTTCAGATCGCCTGCGACCTGACCTGGGGCTACTGCGACCTCGCCAACAAACCATCCGACCTCGAAGGTTTTGCCGAAGACGCCGAAGAGTTGCGCAGCCTCGGCTATCGCTACGAAACCCGTTTGCTGCAAGCCAACGAGATGCACACGGTGGTCGGCTCCAAGCGCTATGTCGGCGGTTTGATCGACATGGGTTCAGGGCATCTGCATCCACTCAACCTGGCGTTGGGCGAAGCGGCGGCTGCGCAGCAATTGGGTGTGAAACTGTTTGAACACTCGGCAGTGACCCGTATCGATTACGGCCCGGAAGTCAAAGTCCACACCGCCCAAGGTTCGGTGCGGGCGAAGACGCTGGTGCTCGGTTGCAACGCTTATCTGAATGATCTGAATCCGCAACTCAGCGGCAAGGTTCTGCCCGCCGGCAGCTACATCATTGCCACCGAACCGTTGAGCGAAGAGCAGGCACACAACCTGCTGCCGCAAAACATGGCGGTCTGTGATCAGCGAGTGGCGCTGGATTACTACCGACTCTCGGCGGATCGTCGCTTGCTGTTCGGCGGTGCCTGCCATTATTCGGGGCGTGATCCGAAAGACATCGCGGCGTATATGCAGCCGAAGATGCTCGAAGTGTTCCCGCAACTGGCGGGCGTGAAGATTGATTATCAGTGGGGCGGGATGATCGGCATCGGCGCCAACCGTCTGCCGCAGATTGGCCGGCTCAATGACCAGCCGAACGTGTATTACGCCCAGGCCTATTCCGGGCACGGTGTGAATGCCACGCACCTGGCGGGCAAGTTGCTGGCTGAGGCGATCAGCGGGCAGCACGGCGGGGGCTTTGATCTGTTTGCCAAGGTGCCGCACATCACCTTCCCGGGTGGCAAGCATTTGCGCTCGCCGTTGTTGGCGTTAGGGATGTTGTGGCATCGCCTCAAAGAGTTGGTCTGAACCACCCCCTGTTGATCGTTCCCACGCTCTGCGTGGGAATGCATCCAGTGACGCTCCGCGTCACTGCGGACGCAGAGCGTCCGGGGCGGCGTTCCCACGCAGAGCGTGGGAACGATCGGTGTCGTTCAGATCTGCCAGAACGGCTTCAACCCCTCCTCCTGCGCCTGCTCACGCGTCAACCCGATGTCCTTGAGCTGATCCGCCGTCAGGTTCAGCAACGCCCTGCGCGTGTGCAGGCGATGCCACATCAGACCCCAGCGGCTCAGGCCGGACGGTGCGTTACGCATGATCTCATTGCGCGCACGATCCTTCTGCCCTGCCGCCAGTTCCTGACTGTGTAACGTCAGCCGCACATCGCTCAAGCCGTTCATTTTTGTCGCTCCTGTTTACTTGGGTAGCCAGAGATTCCATGATGCGCGGGCGAGCAAAACCATTACAGATTCAAAGCAGCTGTATTAACTCCATACAGATTTACCGCTTTGCAGACTGAATTGACGATTTTTCTCGCATCTGTACTGGTCTTCCGAATCACCTGCACCGAGGCAGCGCCATGACCCTCTACGTAAACCTCGCCGAATTGCTCGGCACGCGTATCGAACAAGGCTTCTATCGCCCCGGCGACCGCTTGCCGTCGGTGCGCGCCTTGAGCGTTGAACACGGGGTCAGTCTGAGCACGGTGCAGCAGGCCTATCGCATGCTCGAAGACAGCGGACTGGCCACGCCGAAACCCAAGTCCGGCTACTTTGTGCCGGTCGGTCGCGAGTTGCCTGAGCTGCCCGCCATCGGCCGTCCGGCGCAGCGGCCAGTGGAAATTTCGCAGTGGGATCAGGTGCTGGAATTGATTCGCGCGGTACCGCGCAAGGACGTCGTGCAACTCGGTCGCGGCATGCCCGACATCAGCACGCCGACCATGAAACCGTTGTTGCGCGGCCTCGCCCGCATCAGCCGTCGCCAAGACATGCCCGGTCTGTATTACGACAACATCCACGGCACCCTCGAACTGCGTGAACAGATTGCCCGGCTGATGCTCGATTCCGGCTGCCAGTTGAGCGCCAGCGACCTGGTCGTGACCACCGGTTGCCACGAAGCTTTGTCCACCAGCATTCACGCGATCTGCGAGCCGGGCGACATCGTCGCGGTGGATTCGCCGAGCTTCCACGGCGCCATGCAGACCCTCAAAGGTCTGGGCATGAAAGCCTTGGAAATCCCCACCGACCCACTCACCGGCATCAGCCTCGAAGCGCTGGAACTGGCGCTCGAACAATGGCCGATCAAAGCCATCCAGCTCACCCCGAACTGCAACAACCCGCTCGGCTACATCATGCCGGAGTCGCGCAAACGCGCGCTGCTCACCCTTGCCCAGCGCTTCGACGTGGCGATCATCGAAGACGATGTCTATGGCGAACTGGCCTACACCTACCCGCGTCCGCGCACGATCAAATCCTTCGACGAAGATGGCCGCGTGCTGCTCTGCAGTTCGTTTTCCAAGACTCTCGCGCCGGGGCTGCGCATCGGTTGGGTCGCGCCGGGGCGATACCTCGAGCGCGTGCTGCACATGAAATACATCAGCACCGGATCGACCGCGCCACAGCCGCAGATCGCCATCGCCGAATTTCTCAAATCCGGCCATTTCGAACCGCATTTGCGGCGGATGCGCTCACAATACCAGCGCAATCGCGACGTGATGATCGATTGGGTGACGCGCTATTTCCCCGCCGGCACTCGCGCCAGCCGTCCACAGGGCAGCTTCATGTTGTGGGTCGAATTGCCGGAAGGTTTCGACACACTGAAACTGAATCGTGCGCTGCTTGATCAAGGCGTACAGATTGCCGTCGGCAGCATCTTTTCCGCCTCGGGCAAGTACCGCAATTGCTTGCGCATGAATTACGCGGCCAAACCGACAGCGTTGATTGAAGAGGCTGTGCGCAAGGTCGGTGCGGCGGCGATCAAACTGCTTGCCGAGTCCGAGCTCAGTCCAGTCTGAACACGCCTTCGCCGTCCAGTCGGGTCAGATCCGCGACCCGGCTGGCCTCGTTGCTGATTTGCCCCTCAACCTCGAACTCGACCTCCATCCGCTTGCCGCTCGCCAACAGTGGCAGAAGGCGTTCGCCGGGGCGCAATACGTCGCTCTCCCCCGCCGCTTTCTGTGTGGCGACACCGTCGACTCGCACCGCCATCACTTTCAGCCGCAACGTGCCAATGCCGAAGCGATAACGCTCGGCGTCAGCCCCCGGCGCATCGAAGCGCAATGTCAGCGGTGACGCCTGATCGCAGACAACCTGCACTTGCACCCGGCGACTGCCAAAACTCAGTTCATTGGCACCGGCACTTTGCTGCAACAACGCGCCCCGGTCGGTCAGGCCAAAATCAAACGCAGGCGGACTGACTCGCACCTCGCACGCTTGGCCCTGCGCCCACGCCGCCGTGCAGCACAGCCACAGTATTGCCACGCTCGAAACGTTGAAAACAGTCATCGGATAATTCCTCATCACGCGTCACTGCAACGCGCGGACGCAGATTCGTAAAGCTCATCGGGATCGGCTTGTTCAGCCAGTTCGAAGGTCAGATGACAGCGCGAGCCATCGGCCTTTTGCACGTGCAACGCAGCGTCCGCCTGAATGTCGGAAAGAAAAATCCGTCCGTCATCGAGCACGCTGGTGACGTAGCGGCCTAGCTCATCAAACACGCCAAAACCCTTGCCGACGACTTGATCATCGGCCGTGTGTGCGTGCAGCAAGACGCGCCGGGACGTGACCATGAGAAACTCCAGCCGCTGCACCGAACCGCGCGCCGCTGCGATCTCGCGGTAGCCGTTGAGCACGTCGACATTGCGCGCCAGGCTCGCGGTGTCGATCTCCACCCGCGTGTTGCGATAGGCCGGCACGCTGGCGACCACCGCGCGCCCGGCGGCGTCCGTCCACACCGGCCCGTAAGGCGTGCGCAACTTGACCCCGGCGGCGTCTCCGGCCTTGAGCAAGGCAAAGGTCTCGCGCACGGTGTAGGGCGATAAGGTCAGGCCTTCGCTGTGCAACGCGACGCCGCCCCTTGCGCCGAAGTCGTAACCGGTCAAACCGGAGCCGCGCTGCGAATAACCCAGATCAATCTGGGTGTAACGCGGCAGCAAGTTGAGCCGGCCACTGACATCCGCCTCGCCGTTTTCCGGGCGCTCGACCGTGGCGCTGTAGGCCACGGCGTCATTGATCTGCTGATTCAGACGCAAGCCGCTGCGGGTGCCGCTGAGGTCGTCCTTGCGGACAAAACTGCGCAGCGCGCCGCTGCGACCCATCGGCACGCTGACCGTCAGATAGGTCGCAAAACCACGGCTGTCATGCGCCGAACCGCCCATGTCACGCTCCAGACTCAACGACACGCTGGTGCGCTGAAACATCCGTGACCACGAGGCGCTGAGACGCGAACTGGTGTCGTCTTCAAAATCGGTGAAGCGTGAAAATCCACCGGAAAATGAGCCCAGCAATAGGCTCGCGCCGCTGAGTCCAAGGGTCATCTGGTTGCGAATGCGTTGATCCGGTTGATCGGTGTCGCGATTCCACGTGGTATCGGACAACGTGCGAAAACCCTGCACTTGCTGAGTGACCGACAGGTTCGCCGAAACGCGCTCGGTCAGCGCCGTGCTCAGGCTGAACTGGAACTGCGCGCCCAACTTATCTTCACGACGGGCGCGGGACACCACCTGTCGTAGTCCCAGCGCTGTGCGCGGCAACAACGGAATTTGCAGCGCCATCCCGGCCGATTGATAGTCACTGCCGAGCATCGCGCCCGCCGTCAGTTGCTTGCCGGCGGCCAAACGCCAATCCTTGCTCGCGGCGACAAAATCAGGTGCGTCGCGATCATCGCGGGCATAACGACGAACACGTCCCGCCGTCACCGCGAAACCCGGCTGGCGGCCCGGCGCCAAACCACCAAGGCTGTCGCCGGGAACGATAAAACTGCGTTGCTGGCCATCCTCTTCGTACACGGTGACTTCCAGATCCAGGCTCTGGCTGAGCAGCGGCAAACCCACCAGCGAAAACGGCCCCGGCGGCACCAGCGTGGTGTAGATCAGCGCGCCGTTCTGCCGCACCTCGACCCGGGCGGCGGAATAAGCGATGCCCTCGACGTGGGCGCCTTCACTGTCCGCTTCCAGCTCCCCCAGCGCGGCTTCAGGCTGCAATTGCACACCGGTGAAAGCCTCGCCGGCAAACAATGGCGAGGCCATGTTGAGCTGACCGAGTTGCAGGTTGGTTTGCAGCGACTCGAAGGTGCGCGAAGCGTAGGCATACAGATGCTCGGTCTGGCTGCTGCCCTCGAACGCCGCGTAAGACTGACGGCTGCGCAGCGCCCAGTCGTTGATGTTCAAACCCAGCTCGGTGTTGAGGCTGCGGTAGTGTGTGGTCTGGCCAACGTACTCGTTGCCCAGCACCAGCGCGTCGTAGTTGAACAGCGCAGCGCTACCACCGTGCGCGTAGTTGCGACGCGCCACAGCCGTCGGCGCCACGAGCCCGGTGGGCAGCAGCAGTTCGATCTGTTCCTTACCCGGATCAAGCCGCGCGATCACGCCGTCGAAGCTGTCGACGAAGCGCCTGCAATCAAGGTTCGGCAACGCCTCGACGCGCATGTTTGCCTGTTCGAGCAACGTCTCGGTGGTGCACAACTCGCCCTGCTCGTCGAACGTCGCCAGCACTCGTCCCTTGGGCATGCCGTTGACGCTGAGCAGCAGCGAATGCGTGCCCTGCTGAAAACGTGGCGCGTCCTGAAAATATTCCGCCAGTTGCAGATCTAGCCCACGGGCGCGCAACACGTTCGGGTCGAAGGTGACCGAATCGGCCAAGCTGTTCGCCGACGCCAACAGGCTGAGCAGCGCGAGTCTGTGGCGGTAACTCATTCACCGGTCACCAGCGGCGCATCGAAATTGCCGGCAGCGAAACCGTACATCGTCGCCGGGTACAGACGCACTTGAGTCGCCGTCGCGGGCAGCGGCGATGCGGACGTCAGACGCAGTTTTTCGCCGGGCAAAATGTAGCTGCGGCCCAGATCCACCGAAGCATCGCCGGGCAGCAGATTGACGGTATTGGCCAGACGCACCACATAAGGGCTGGGATTGCTGACCTGCAGTTGGGTGTCCTGCACTGACCACTTCAGCAGCGCCCACGGCTGGCGTTCGATGGGCAGATTCTTCGGGCGCAGAATCGCGGGAATGTTCTGTTTTACGGTCAGACTGACCCGCGCATTGCTGCCCTTTTCCAGCGGCTGAATGCCTTCGAAAATCACCCGTTTGAGGCGCTCGGTTTGCAGCGGCTCAGCGCTGCGCAGAATGAATCGCACCAGTTGCGTGCCACCGCTTTCTACCCGAGCTACTGGCGGGGTCAGCAGCAACAGCAGCTCGGTGTCTTCCGGGACATTTTCAATGCTCGTGTGCAAGAGAGCCGGGAGCGGTTCAGTGTTGGTGATGTTGATACTGGCTTCACCAGTGGACTCTTCGAGAATCAGGATCGGCGTTTGCGGCACCATGCCGGCGGCGTCGGCCACGGATGTTGCGCTCGATAGAAGCAGCACCGCCATCAGGGCGGTGGTTGAAAAACGTTGAATTTGAGGCATGACGATTCCCTGGCGCCCCATTTTTCGCACCGTCGGCGCAAGGGCCCATCGTTGAAACACAAACGTAAAAAGGTGCGCCTGTGGCGCAGAATAACGACGCACCGCAAGGACTGCGGCGCGTGTTTGATCAGGTCGAGAGTGTGCTCACGACATCCCTGGACTCAGAGGTAAACCAGCTCGAACGTCGCGGAGCCGTCCAGAGTGATGTCCGAGCCTGTAGGCAGCGCATTCGCCGGGCCGACGACTGGAACCAGTGTCATTGGAAGGGTGTGGATGCGGCCGTTGCTTGGGCCTTCAGCAATGCTACGTCCCCAGGAATAATGCAAATAACCACCGCTGGATGCGTCTTTAGCCACCAGCGTCGTGGTCGGTTGATTCCAGGTCGGCCCGCCGATTCCACCACCTTGCTGATACATCAGCGCCATGGCTGCGCTGTCCACCGTGGGTGTGCCATGACGCAAGCCGTAACCACCAATCTTGACCCCGCTGGCGGCGCCCATGCCGTAGATGTACATATCTTCTGCACGACCATCGATGGTAATGCCCTGTAACTGCGTCGCCGCCTGGTTGTCGTGCACTTTCACGGCGACCGGCACCTGCCCATTGCAAGTCATGCTCAGGGTGATGTTTTTCAGTCCCAGCTCTGTTTGTACATCGGCGTTCAGATCCGCCGCCGAAATCTTGCCCAGATCGACAATGCTGCCGCCAGCAAAACTCGGCGTGCACGCCGTAGGAATAATCGTGCCGCTAACCGTGAGGCTGGCACTTTCTGCGAGGGCAAGAGCAGGCAACAACGTAGCCACCACCGTGGCGCTGATGAAAAGCTTTTTCATGAGAATTCTCGTTCCGTAAGAATTAAAAGGACGACAGCAAGTAGCGCTTTGTCTGGCGGAAAATAGCGAAATTTCCTGCCTGACAACGCCCGGCCATTATTGCGATTTGCCCCCACTTCCGATGTAAGACGAAGTTACAAAGCACCCAGAGAAAATTCGCCTGAGGCCGTAGCTGACAGGAGTAGGAGAAATGCCCTACTTCAAAAATTCTCTTTTCCTGCCCGTCGGTCATTGCCTACACAGCGCTCAAACCGGGCGGTTCCCCACGGCAGATTTTTCCTGAATCAAACGCCGCCGATGACGGTCATAACCCGTGCCATACTCCGATCCCTACTCACACGCGGAATGATCCGACTTGCGATCCAGCCCTCTCCTGCTTCTGATCTTCGTGTTGTCGCTCGCCGGCTGCGCCAGTGTCGATGTGCAACGCGAGCCCAGCCAGGCCTTGCCGGCCAGCAGCTCGGCGTTTGGCCGTTCGATTCAGGCTCAGGCCGCGCCGTATGAAGGCCGCTCCGGCTTCCGCCTGCTGTCCAACAGCACCGAATCTTTCACTGCCCGCGCCGAGCTGATCCGCCACGCGCAGGTCAGCCTCGATTTGCAGTACTACATCGTCCACGACGGCGTCAGCACGCGAATGCTCGTCGAGGAACTGCTCAAGGCTGCCGACCGTGGCGTGCGCGTACGCATTCTGCTCGACGACACCACCAGCGACGGTCTCGACCAGATCATCGCCACGCTGGCGGCGCATCCGCAGATCCAGATTCGCCTGTTCAACCCGCTGCATCTGGGCCGCAGCACCGGCGTCACCCGCGCGGCCGGGCGCCTGTTCAACCTGTCGCTGCAACACCGGCGCATGCACAACAAACTGTGGCTGGCGGACAACAGCGCGGCCATCGTCGGCGGGCGCAATCTGGGCGATGAGTATTTCGATGCCGAGCCGAACCTGAATTTCACCGACATCGACATGCTCAGCATGGGGCCGGTTGCAGAGCAGCTCGGGCACAGTTTCGACCAGTACTGGAACAGCGCGCTGAGCAAGCCGATCGATGAATTTCTCTCCAGCAAACCGTCGGCCAAGGACTTGCAGAACACCCGCACGCGCCTGGAAGAATCGCTGGAAGAAACCCGCCAACAGAATCACGCGCTGTATCAGCAGTTGATGACCTTCACCACCGAGCCGCGTATGGACATCTGGCGCAACGAGCTGATCTGGGCGTGGAATCAGGCGCTGTGGGACGCGCCGAGCAAGGTACTGGCCAAGGACGAGCCGGATCCGCACTTGCTGCTGACTACGCAACTGGCGCCGGAACTGAAGAACGTCAGCAAAGAGCTGATCATGATTTCGGCTTACTTTGTGCCGGGGCAACCGGGGCTGGTCTATCTGACCGGGCGCGCCGATGCCGGTGTTTCCGTGAGCCTGCTGACCAACTCACTGGAAGCCACCGACGTGCCGGCGGTGCATGGCGGTTATGCGCCGTATCGCAAGGCGCTGCTGGAACACGGTGTGAAGCTATATGAGTTGCGGCGCCAGCCTGGGGATAACGATGGCAGCGGCCCGCATGTGTTTTACAGCAAGTCGTTCCGCGGTTCGGATTCGAGTTTGCACAGTAAGGCGATGATTTTTGATCGACAGAAATCGTTTATCGGCTCGTTCAACTTTGATCCGCGCTCGGTGTTGTGGAATACCGAGGTCGGGGTGTTGGTGGACAGTCCAGAGCTGGCTGAGCATGTGCGTGAGTTGGCGTTGCAGGGTATGGCGCCGGCGTTGAGTTATCAGGCGAAACTGCAGGACGGGAACATCGTCTGGGTCACTGAAGACAATGGCCAGATGCATACGCTGACCAAGGAACCGGGGAGTTGGTGGCGACGGTTTAACGCGTGGTTCAGCACCAGCGTCGGCCTGGAACGCATGCTTTAAAAAGCAAAAGATCGCAGCCTTCGGCAGCTCCTACAGTTTGAAATGCATTCCCCTGTAGGAGCTGCCGAAGGCTGCGATCTTTTGCTCTACGCAGGCTCGGTCACCGGGCCGAATGCACCTTGGCGCAATAGCAAAATCACCAACCCAAACGCCCCGATCGCCATCAACAGCGGCAACGCATGCCCGCTGATCCACTGGCTCCCCGCCCCCGCCGCCAAAGGCCCGATCAAACAACCCACGCCCCACAGTTGCGCGATATGCGCATTCGCCCGCACCAGCGCATCGTCGCGATAACGTTCGCCAATCAAAATCAGCGACAGCGTGAACAACCCGCCAGCACTGGCACCAAACAACACCCACAACGGCCAGATCAGCAGCGTATCGAGCAACAGCGGAATCGCCAGACTCGACAGCATCAACACCACCGCGCAACCCGCGAACAGCGTGCGCCGCGACAGGTAATCGGCCAACGCGCCAATCGGCAGTTGCAGCAGCGCATCACCGACCACCACGGTGCTGACCATCGCCAAGGCGATCTCAGCAGTGAAACCCTGTTGCAGGCAATACACCGGCAGCAGCGTCAGGATCATCGCTTCGAACGCGGCAAACAATGACACCGCCCAGGCAATCGCCGGCAGATCGCGCGCAAATCCCCATAGGTCGCGGAAGGTCACGCTGCTCGCTTCACTGCTTGGCGCACCGCTGCGACCCAACAACAGCAGCGGCGAAACCAACAGCAAGCCGACGCCCACCCAGAATCCGTAATCGTCTTCAGTGCCGAGCGCGCCCAGCAGCAGCGGGCCAGACAACTGGCTCAACGCATAACTGCTGCCATACAGCGCCACCAGACGACCGCGCCAATTCTCGACCACCAGTTGATTGATCCAGCTTTCGCCGAGGATGAACACGATGGTCAGGATCACGCCGATCATCAGCCGCAGCACCAACCAGATCGGATAGCTCGGCAGCAGCGCCAGCAAGCCGATCGACAACGCGCCCGCCCACAGGCACAGGCGCATCAGGTTGGCCGTGCCGAAGCGCGCCGCCAGATGACTGGAAATCTTCGCGCCGAGCAACACGCCAATCGCCGGCATCGCCGCCATCACACCGATGGCGAAGGAACCGTAGCCCCAGCCCTCCAGACGCAACGACACCAGCGGCATGCTGACCCCCAGGGCCAGGCCGACACTCAAGACAGACGCCAACACGGCGAAATACGTCGCCCAACGCATGTTCCACGCTCCTGTGGATTATTTTTATGTGCACCACAAAACCACTGTGGGAGCGAGCCTTTGTGGTGAGGGGATTTATCCCCGATCGGCTGCGCAGCAGTCGCAAAACCTGTGCATGCGGTGTATCTGCAAATCCGCATTGTCCGGTTCTGGGGCCGCTGCGCTGCCCATCGGGGATAAATCCCCTCACCACAGAGACTTGCTCCCACAGGGGATCTCTGTATGGTTCGGGAGCCGGACTGAATCAGGCTCCCTTTAGCGGCTTACAGCTTGATCCACGTCGCCTTCAGCTCGGTGTATTTATCAAACGCGTGCAGCGATTTATCACGGCCATTGCCCGATTGCTTGAAGCCACCAAACGGTGCAGTCATGTCGCCGCCGTCGTATTGGTTGACCCACACGCTACCGGCGCGCAGGGCTTTGGCGGTCAGGTGCGCCTTGGAGATGTCTTGCGTCCACACCGCAGCGGCCAAGCCATACGGCGTGTCGTTGGCGATCTGGATGGCTTCTTCAGCGGTATCGAAAGCGATAACCGACAGCACTGGCCCGAAGATTTCTTCCTGAGCGATCTTCATCGCGTTGCTCACGCCGTCGAAAATCGTCGGCTCAACGTAAGTGCCGCCGGTTTCCTGAAGAATGCGCTTGCCGCCGGCGACCAGTTTGGCGCCATCGGTGTGACCGGATTCGATGTACGACAGCACGGTGTTCATCTGCTGCGTGTCAACCAGCGCACCAACGTTGGTGGCCGGATCCAGCGGGTTGCCCGGCTTCCAGGCTTTCAGCGCCTCGATCACCATCGGCAGGAATGTGTCCTTGATCGAACGCTCGACCAGCAGACGCGAACCGGCAGTGCAGACTTCGCCCTGGTTGAAGGCGATGGCACTGGCAGCGGATTCAGCTGCAGCTTGCAGATCCGGCGCATCGGCAAAGACGATGTTCGGGCTCTTGCCGCCGGCTTCCAGCCAGACGCGTTTCATGTTCGATTCGCCGGAGTAGATCATCAGTTGCTTGGCGATCTTGGTCGAACCGGTGAACACCAGCGTGTCGACATCGTTGTGCAGGGCCAGCGCCTTGCCGACGGTGTGACCGTAGCCCGGCAGCACGTTGAGCACGCCTTTCGGAATGCCGGCTTCAACGGCCAGCGCGGCGATGCGGATGGCGGTCAGCGGGGATTTTTCCGACGGCTTGAGGATCACCGAGTTACCGGTCGACAGCGCCGGGCCGAGCTTCCAGCAGGCCATCATCAGCGGGAAGTTCCACGGCACGATGGCGCCGACCACACCGACGGGCTCGCGGGTTACCAGACCGAGCTGATCGTGCGGCGTCGCTGCCACTTCGTCGTAAATCTTGTCGATCGCTTCACCGCTCCAGCTCAGCGCTTGCGCCGCGCCCGGAACGTCGATGTACAGCGAATCGCTGATCGGCTTGCCCATGTCGAGGGTTTCGAGCAGGGCCAGTTCTTCGGCGTGCTGTTTCAGCAGGCCGGCAAAACGGATCATGGTGGCTTTGCGCTTGGTCGGCGCCAGGCGCGACCACACGCCGGAATTGAACGTGGCGCGGGCGTTTTCCACGGCGCGCTGAGCGTCGGCGGCGTCACAGCTGGCAATCTTGCCGAGCAGACGGCCATCGACCGGGCTGATGCACTCGAAGGTCTCGCCGGAGACGGCGTCGGTGTATTCGCCATTGAGATAGGCGCGGCCTTCGATTTTCAGGTCGCGGGCGCGTTGTTCCCAGTCGGCACGAGTCAGGGTGGTCATTTCGAGTGTCCTCCGCTTGTTGAATACGAGCGCCGCGCGATCTTCGCCAGCGTCCTCAAGAATTCTGCCCGGCCAGCCGGTTATTTCGGCCAGAGGCACCCGCCACCCTAAACCAGCGGCCGGGGTTGTTTCAATATATTTGACATAAGGTGGCCATACGGCCTTGCGGTGTTGATTTTAATCAACATAGACTTTGGCCCTTTCCAGCCAATCGCGCCGTATTCACAGGGGATAACAACAATGAACATCCAGAACGTCGTCGACATCAGCCTGACCAGCAGCGAAGCCGAACGCTATCGCCCGGATCCGGCGAAAGTGCTCAAGGGTGATCCTGAACAAGCTGTGTTCCATCAGTACGACAGTCCGTGTGGGCAGATGGGCGTTGGCGTGTGGGAAGGTGCGGTTGGGCAGTGGACGGTGAACTACACCGAGCATGAGTACTGCGAGATTCTGCAGGGCGTGTCGGTGCTGCGTGACAGCGAGGGCAATGCCAAGACGTTGCGGGTTGGCGACCGATTTGTGATCCCGGCGGGGTTTCGTGGCACTTGGGAAGTGCTGGAGGCTTGCCGCAAGATTTATGTGATTTTCGAACAGAAGGCTTGAGGATTTTTGCTGGCTGATCCGGCCCTATCGCGAGCAGGCTCACTCCTACAGGTGACCGCATTTCAATGTAGGAGTGAGCCTGCTCGCGATGAGGCCCGCACAGACAACCGCAGAAACCGGAGACAACAAAAAAGGCCCGCATCGTGAGATACGGGCCTTTTTTGTAAGTCGGGAAAAATCAATTACTTGATTTTGCCTTCCTTGTAGATCACGTGCTTGCGAACAACCGGATCATATTTCTTGATCTCGATTTTGTCCGGGGTAGTACGCTTGTTCTTGTCGGTAGTGTAGAAGTGACCAGTACCGGCGCTCGAGATCAAACGAATCAATTCACGCATGATTAGCTCCCTTAAATCTTGCCATCGCGGCGAAGTTCGGCGAGCACGACAGTGATGCCACGCTTGTCGATGATACGCATGCCTTTGGCAGATACGCGCAGACGCACAAAACGTTTCTCTTCTTCAACCCAGAAGCGGTGATGCTGCAGGTTCGGCAGGAAACGACGACGGGTTTTGTTGTTTGCGTGGGAAATGTTATTCCCAGTCACCGGACCCTTACCGGTAACTTGACATACTCTCGACATGCCTCAGCCCTCTAAAACCACATGCCCAACCCGGCATGGGTTGGCCGCTTAATCTCTCAGTCATTTGGCGCCAGGCGCCGCGTTTCTTTAGAGGTCTTACCGGCTACACCTACAGTGAAGGAACCGGGCCCCTAGAAAAGAGCGCTGCTTTATACCAGAAAGACCGGGGTGCAACAACTTTCCGTGTGCAATCAATCCACAAAAAGGCGCTTTTTCGACCTGAGAACGCTTTGGATAAAGGCCGGCACCGGTTTTTACCACTCGTCGAAGAAAATCGTCTGCACACGGCTTTCAGACTTTTTGCGCAGCGCCGTGGTCTGAAAAACCACCATCACTGTGCCCTTAAAATGCAAAAAGGGGATAGTCATTTGTAATCCAGCCCTCTAGGGTAGGCCTTTTCCAGACTGCACTTGCAGATGGGCCTTCGATCTGTAAAAGGAAACCGACCATGCGCCTCGCTGCCCTACCCCTGTTGCTCGCCCCGCTCCTGCTGAGCCCTCTGGCCCAGGCCGCCGCGCTGAGCGTCTGCACCGAGGCCAGCCCGGAAGGGTTCGACGTGGTGCAATACAACTCGCTGACCACCACCAACGCCTCGGCCGACGTGCTGATGAACCGTCTGGTGGACTTCGACACCGCCAGCGGCAAAGTCGTGCCGAGCCTGGCCGACAGTTGGGAAGTCAGCACCGATGGCCTGACGTACGTGTTCAAACTGCATCCGCAGGTGAAATTTCATACGACCGATTACTTCAAGCCGAGCCGCGAGCTGACCGCTGAAGACGTCAAATTCAGCTTCGACCGCATGCTCGACCCGGCGAACCCGTGGCACAAAGTCGCCCAGAGCGGCTTCCCGCATGCGCAGTCGATGCAGTTGCCAGCACTGATCAAGAAGATCGACGCCCTCGATCCGCTAACCGTGCGCTTCACCCTTGATCACCCGGACTCGACGTTCCTGGCGACCCTGAGCATGGGCTTCGCCTCGATCTATTCTGCCGAATACGCCGACAAACTGATGAAGGCCGGCGCGACGGACAAGCTCAACAGCCAACCGATCGGCACCGGCCCGTTCGTGTTCAACCGCTTCCAGAAAGACGCGGCAATCCGCTACAAGGCCAACCCGGACTACTTCGGTGGCAAGCCTGCGGTCGATCCGCTGATCTTCGCCATCACCCCGGACGCCAACGTGCGCCTGCAAAAGCTGCGACGCAATGAATGCCAGATCGCCCTGTCGCCGAAGCCACTCGACGTACAAGCCGCGCTGAAAGAGCCGACGTTAAAAGTCGAAAAAACTGACGCGTTCATGACCGCTTTCGTCGGCATCAACAGCCAGCACCCGCCGCTGGACAAGCCGGAAGTGCGTCAGGCGATCAACCTCGCCTTCGACAAGGCCAACTACATCAAGGCTGTGTTTGAAGACACCGCCGAAGCCGCCAACGGCCCTTACCCGCCGAATACCTGGAGCTACGCAAAGAGCCTGCCGGGCTATCCTCATGACATCGCCAAAGCCAAGGCGCTGATGGCCAAGGCTGGTTTGAAGGATGGTTTCCAGACCACTATCTGGACACGTCCGTCGGGCAGCCTGCTCAATCCGAATCCAAGCCTCGGCGCACAGATGTTGCAGTCGGATCTGGCAGAGATCGGTATTCAGGCGGAAATCCGCGTGATCGAGTGGGGCGAGCTGATTCGTCGCGCCAAGGCTGGCGAGCATGATCTGTTGTTCATGGGCTGGGCAGGCGATAACGGTGATCCGGATAACTTCCTCACGCCGCAATTTTCCTGCGCTGCGGTCAAGTCGGGGACTAACTTCGCGCGCTACTGCAATGCCGACCTGGACAAGCTGATCAGCGCCGGCAAGACCACCAGCGAACAAGGTGTACGCACCAAGCTGTACGAACAGGCGCAGGCGCAGATTCAGCAGCAGGCGCTGTGGTTGCCGTTGGCGCACCCGACCGCTTACGCGCTGACGCGTAAGGACGTGCAGGGCTACGCCGTCAGCCCGTTCGGCCGCCAGGACTACTCCAAGGTCAACCTCAAATAACTGATCCCCCTGTAGGAGCTGCCGCAGGCTGCGATCCTTTGATTCTGTTTTTTAAGATCAAAAGATCGCAGCCTGCGGCAGCTCCTACAGGGATTGGAAGTTACATCCAGCCACATTCCGCCATCGACAGCGGCTCGCCGTCACCGATGATGAAGTGATCGAGCACCCGCACATCAATCAAATCCAAAGCTTTCTGCAGTCGCTTGGTCAGCAACCGATCTGACTGACTCGGATCCGTGTTCCCCGACGGATGGTTATGGCAGAGGATCACCGCCGCCGCGTTGTTAGCCAACGCACGCTTCACCACTTCCCGGGGATGCACACTGGTGTTGTCGATCGATCCGCGAAACAGCGCCTCGAAATTCAGCACCTGATGTTTTGAATCGAGAAACAGGCAGCCGAACACTTCATGAGGCTCATGCCTCAGCATGGCTTTGAGGTAATCACGAACGACCTGAGGATTCTCCAGCGCAGGCTTCTCGCGCGAGCGTTCGGCCAGATGCCGCTTGCCCATTTCTTGCGCCGCTTGCAGCTGCGCAAACTTTGCAGGCCCCAATCCCAATTGTTTGCTGAATGCGTCCTGATCGGCCTCAAGCAGCAAACGCAGGCTGCCGAACTGACTCAACAAATGCCGCGCCAGATCCACCGCACTTTTCCCCGGCACGCCGGTACGAAGGAAAATCGCCAGCAGTTCCGCATCCGAAAGACTCGCCGCACCTTGTTCCAACAACCTTTCCCGCGGGCGTTCCGCCGCAGGCCAATCACGAATACTCATAGCACTTCCCTGTCAGTGGGCGCCGCTGTTCCGTAGCGGTCGCTGTGATATCTTAGCCCATCTTTTTTGCGGGCGGATTCACCCTGGGGAGGGGGTTTCGCCACGTATGTCACCCACGAAATGAAAGGCAGACCTATGCAGCGGCTGTATCGGAAACGCATCGTTCTGGGCGTCGGCGGCGGCATCGCGGCCTACAAGAGCGCCGATCTGGTTCGTCGCCTGATCGATCAGGGCGCCGAAGTGCGCGTGGTCATGACCCACGGCGGCGCCGAATTCATCACCCCGCTGACCATGCAGGCGCTGTCCGGCCACCCGGTGCACCTCGACTTGCTCGACCCGGCCGCCGAAGCCGCGATGGGCCACATCGAGCTGGCCAAGTGGGCCGATCTGGTGCTGATCGCCCCGGCCACCGCCGACCTGCTCGCGCGTCTGGCGCAAGGCATTGCCAATGATTTGCTGACCACGCTGGTGCTGGCCACCGACGCTGTCGTCGCTGTCGCGCCGGCCATGAATCAGGCGATGTGGCGCGATCCGGCGACCCAGGCCAACCTGCAACTCCTTGAAAGCCGTGGCCTGAAGACCTTCGGCCCGGCCTCGGGCAGTCAGGCCTGCGGCGACGTCGGCATGGGCCGGATGATGGAAGCCACCGACCTCGCACAGTGCGCGGCGGACTGCTTCCAGCGCCAGGCACTGACCGGCAAACACGTCGTCATTACCGCCGGCCCGACTCAGGAAAACATCGATCCGGTGCGCTACATCACCAACCACAGCTCCGGAAAAATGGGCTTTGCCCTCGCCGAAGCAGCGGTTGAAGCCGGCGCCCGCGTCACGCTGATCAGCGGCCCGGTGCATTTGCCGACGCCGGATCGCGTCACGCGTATCGACGTGGTCAGCGCCCGCGACATGCTCGCGGCGTGTGAAGCCGCGATCCCGTGCGACGTGTTCATTTCCTCGGCAGCGGTTGCGGACTACCGCCCGGAAGTCATCGCCCCGCAAAAACTCAAGAAAGATCCTACGAGCGGTGATGGCTTCGTCCTGCAAATGGTGCGCAATCCAGACATTCTGGCCACCATCGCGACCCGTCCCGACCGTCCGTTCAGTGTCGGCTTTGCCGCCGAGACCGAACACCTGCTCGACTACGCTGCACGCAAGCTGAAGGACAAGAATCTCGATTTGATCGTCGCCAACGACGTCGCCAACCCGAGCATCGGTTTCAACAGCGAAGAAAACGCCTGCAGCGTGATTGACCGTGAGCTGCACGCCACGGTTTTCGCCCAGACCAGCAAGAGCAAGATTGCTCGCCAACTGGTCACTTTTATCGCCGAACGTCTGAACCAGGTTTAATTTACATGCACGCTTTGCAAGCCAAGATCCTCGACCCACGCATCGGCACCGATTTCCCGCTGCCGCAATACGCCACCCCGGGCTCCGCCGGCCTCGACCTGCGCGCCATGCTGGAACAGGACATCGTGATCAAGCCGGGTGAAACCGTGCTGATCCCCACCGGCCTGTCGGTTTACATCGGCGACCCGAACCTCGCCGCGCTGATCCTGCCGCGCTCGGGCATGGGCCATAAGCACGGTATCGTGCTGGGCAACCTCGTCGGCCTGATCGACTCCGACTACCAGGGCCCGCTGATGGTGTCCTGCTGGAACCGTGGCCAGAGCGATTTCACCATGACCGTCGGCGAACGTCTGGCGCAACTGGTGCTGGTACCGGTGGTGCAGGCACATTTCGAAATGGTTGAAGAGTTCGTCGAAACCGAGCGCGGCACCGGCGGTTTTGGCCATACCGGCACCAAATAACCGGATAGAAATTATTGTGGCGAGGGGATTTATCCCCGATGGGCAGCGAAGCGGCCCCAAGATTTTTGGGTCTGCTGCGCAGCCCAGCGGGGATAAATCCCCTCGCCACAAAAAATGCGCTACATCGGCAGCAGGTTTTAACACCGTAAATCAAGGTTTTGCCGGCCGAAAGCCACGCCAGCCGAGGCGTCATGGCCCTTTCATACCACGAACTCTCTGTGGAAAACGCCGTCATACCCTTCAGTTTGAGCCTGCCGTCGAACGATTCGTCGGTCTGTCCCGCCACTTTCGAGATGGAGCATTTCCGTAGATGAGCACCCCAGCCAAGATCGCCCCGAAGCTGCCCGACAGCATTTTCCGCGCCTATGACATTCGCGGTACCGTGCCGGAATTCCTCAATGCCGAAACCGCTTATTGGATCGGCCGCGCCATCGGTTCGCAGAGCCTGGCTCAAGGTGAGCCGAATGTGTCCGTCGGTCGCGACGGTCGCCTGTCCGGCCCGGAGCTGGTTGCCGAGCTGATTCGCGGCATCGCCGAAAGCGGCTGCCATGTCAGCGATGTCGGCCTGGTGCCGACGCCAGCGCTGTACTACGCCGCCAACGTGCTGGCCGGCAAGTCGGGCGTGATGCTCACCGGCAGCCACAACCCATCGAACTACAACGGTTTCAAGATCGTCATCGCCGGCGACACCCTCGCCAACGAACAGATTCAGGTGCTGCATGAGCGCATCAAGACCAACAATCTGAGCAGCGGCACCGGCAGCGTTACCCAAGTCGAAATCCTCGACCGCTACAACACCGAAATCGTCCAGGACATCAAACTGGCGCGGCGCATGAAGGTCGTGGTCGACTGCGGCAACGGCGCGGCCGGCGTGATCGCCCCGCAACTGATCGAAGCGCTGAACTGCGAAGTCATCCCGCTGTTCTGCGAAGTCGACGGCAACTTCCCGAACCATCACCCGGATCCGGGCAAGCCTGAAAACCTCGTCGACCTGATCGCCAAGGTCAAGGAAACCAACGCCGACATCGGCCTGGCTTTCGACGGCGACGGCGACCGTGTCGGCGTGGTGACCAACACCGGCAGCATCGTTTATCCGGATCGTCTGCTGATGCTGTTCGCCCGTGACGTGGTTGCGCGTAACCCGGACGCCGAGATCATTTTCGACGTCAAATGCACCCGTCGGCTGGTACCGCTGATCAAGGAATACGGCGGCCGTCCGCTAATGTGGAAGACCGGTCATTCGTTGATCAAAAAGAAAATGAAACAATCCGGTGCTCTATTGGCCGGTGAAATGAGCGGGCACATCTTCTTCAAGGAGCGCTGGTTCGGTTTCGACGATGGCATCTACAGCGCCGCGCGGCTGCTGGAGATCCTCAGCAAGGAAAAATCTACTGCGGAAGAGCTGTTTGCGACCTTCCCGAACGATATTTCTACGCCGGAAATCAATATCCATGTGACCGAAGAGAGCAAATTCAGCATCATTGATGCACTGCACGACGCACAGTGGGGCGCAGGCGCTGACCTGACCACCATTGACGGCGTGCGAGTCGATTACGCCAAAGGCTGGGGCCTGGTGCGCGCGTCCAACACCACACCGGTGCTGGTGCTGCGCTTCGAGGCCGATGACGAGGCTGAATTGCAGCGCATCAAGGACGTGTTCCACGCCCAATTGAAACGTGTTGCACCTGATCTCCAACTACCGTTCTGATCCACCCGGAGCCCTGAATGACCCTCGAACGCGATGCCGCCGCCAACACTGCCAAGGTCCTGTCCGAAGCGCTGCCTTACATCCGACGTTACGTCGGTAAGACCCTGGTGATCAAATACGGCGGCAACGCGATGGAAAGCGAGGAGCTGAAAACCGGCTTCGCCCGCGACATCGTGCTGATGAAAGCCGTCGGCATCAACCCGGTGGTCGTGCACGGCGGCGGCCCGCAGATCGGTGATCTGCTCAAGCGCCTGTCGATCGAAAGCCACTTCGTCGATGGCATGCGCGTCACCGACGCGGCGACCATGGACGTCGTCGAAATGGTCTTGGGCGGTCAGGTCAACAAAAGTATCGTCAACCTGATCAACCGCCACGGCGGCAGCGCCATCGGCCTGACCGGTAAAGACGCCGAGCTGATTCGTGCGAAAAAGCTCACCGTTACCCGCCAGACCCCGGAGATGACCCAGCCGGAAATCATCGACATCGGCCACGTGGGCGAAGTCATCGGCATCAACACCGACTTGCTCAACCTGTTGGTCAAAGGTGATTTCATCCCGGTGATCGCGCCAATCGGCGTCGGCGCCAACGGTGAGTCGTACAACATCAATGCTGACCTGGTGGCTGGCAAAGTCGCCGAAGCGCTGAAAGCTGAAAAGCTGATGCTGCTGACCAACATCGCCGGCCTGATGGACAAGTCGGGCACCGTGCTGACCGGCCTGAGCACGCAGCAGGTCGACGATCTGATTGCCGACGGCACCATCTACGGCGGCATGCTGCCGAAGATCCGTTGCGCGCTGGAAGCGGTTCAGGGCGGCGTCGGCAGCTCGCTAATCATCGACGGACGTGTACCGAACGCGATCCTGCTGGAAATCTTCACTGATACTGGTGTGGGTACGCTGATCAGTAATCGCAAGCGTCACTGATTGCTGAAAGGCTAAAGATCGCAGCCTGCGGCAGCTCCTACAAAAGCGGATTTCGTTTGTATGAAATTACTGTAGGGGCTGACGAAGACTGCGATCTTTTTTATGCGCGCAAGAAACGTCCGACATAACTCAGCGAAACGTCCGACATCACCGCAGAACAAATCTCCCTAGGATCTTCCCTTCATCCACCGGAGATTTACCCATGCAAAAAGACAGCGTTCCTTACGGCAGTGACATTTCGGCTGGCACCTACGCCTGTGTGGACTGCGGCCGAGAGTATTCAGGCCCTTCGCAAAAATCGATGCCGCCATGCCCTGACTTCACGGAAGCCTCGCATCCGCTCAAGGGCTGGAAAGTCCTCAGTGGCCAAGGCGATGCGCCTCAGGATCCATACCCGGAAACCAGCGGGAAATAACTCGGAGCGCCTGAGCCATGCAGATCTCGTTCACGATCGACGCCGCCGCTTTCGAGCTGGAACAAAAGGAACCGGTCAAGAAAACCTTGCGCATTGGTGACGCGGAAATCACCTACGCCTTGCAGCGCATCGCCAAGGCCAGCCTGACCGAATACCTGAAAATGCTGGTCGAGGGCGGCATGCCCAGCCGCGCTGACGAGGCCAAGCAGGATCGTCTGCTCTACCTGATTCAGAGCTATTTCGGGCAGACCTTGCCGACTGAATCGCAGATCTCGACGATCTTTCAGCTGACTCAAAGCCAAAGCAAAACCCTGCTGAAAAACACGGTGTCGCGCTTTCGCAATCAGCTCGACGACATCCTCCAGCACAGCATGCGTGCGGTGATCGAGACGGCTGAATACGCGCAAACCGTGTTTCTGGTGGTTATCAGCTCGGACGTGATACGCGATGAGCTGAATATGCTGATCACGCAGAACGAGCCAACCTTCAAACCCATCACCAAGCGCAAGGGCAGCGCCGGGCAGTTCGAGATCAGCGAGGACAGCCACGCCTTGCTCTGCGCAACGCTGGGCCTGAATGCCGTTCAGTGAAATCGTCGCGGTCAGTGGCTTGCTGCTGACCCTGACCACCTTCCTGTTCAACCTGGCGTGGCCGGCGCTCAGTGAAGCGTTGGCACTGGATGAATACCAGTCGGGGCCGCTTAACCGAAAACGCAGCAGGGACAAGGTTCGCGAGGCTTTTTACGGGCGGGCGCTGCCGCTTACGTGTGCGTTTGTGGCGCTGTTTTACGTCAACTTGCCGGCTGCGGTGGGGATTATTCGCAGCAGCACGCTGGATCTGTGGGATTTTGATGTGGATCGCACGTTGTACGTGATGGTGGTGTTGGCGCTGCTGGCGTTTGCGCTGATCAACGCAGGATTGACCCTGAAACTGCTGAAAAAATGGAGAAACCTGCGCTAAATCGAAACCCCTGTAGGAGCTGCCGAAGGCTGCGATCTTTTGATTCTGTTTTTAAGATCAAAAGATCGCAGCCTTCGGCAGCTCCTACA
>NZ_JASCPK010000109.1:0-20392 GCF_029959385.1 Pseudomonas sp. PS01303 | reverse complement strand
ACCAACACATTCCCCCTGTAGGAGTGAGCCTGCTCGCGATAGCGGAGTGTCATTCAACAATGATGTCGGCTGAAACGGCCTCATCGCGAGCAGGCTCACTCCTACAGAAAAGCCGATCTGGTTTAACCCAATAATAAATGGCGGAGGCCCATCATCATGGCCAACCTGAAAATCAAGAATCTGCAAAAAGGCTTCGAAGGTTTTTCCATCATCAAAGGCATCGACCTTGAGGTGAACGACAAGGAATTCGTGGTCTTCGTCGGCCCGTCCGGTTGCGGCAAGTCCACCCTGCTGCGACTGATCGCCGGGCTGGAAGAAGTCAGCGGCGGCACCATCGAACTCGATGGCCGCGACATCACCGAAGTCAGCCCGGCCAAGCGCGATCTGGCGATGGTGTTCCAGACCTACGCGCTGTACCCGCACATGACCGTGAAAAAGAACATGTCATTCGCCCTTGATCTGGCCGGCGTGCCGAAAGCCGAAGTCGAGAAGAAAGTCGGCGAAGCCGCGCGCATCCTCGAACTCGGGCCGATGCTTGAGCGCAAACCGAAACAGCTCTCCGGCGGCCAGCGTCAACGCGTCGCGATTGGCCGCGCTATCGTGCGCAATCCGAAAATCTTCCTCTTCGACGAACCGCTGTCCAACCTCGACGCCGCCCTGCGCGTGCAAATGCGTCTGGAACTGCTGCGTCTGCACAAAGACCTGCAAGCGACGATGATTTACGTAACCCACGATCAGGTCGAAGCGATGACCATGGCCGACAAAGTCGTGGTACTCAATGGTGGCAAGATCGAGCAGGTCGGCTCGCCGTTGGATCTTTATCACCAACCGGCCAACCTGTTCGTCGCCGGATTCCTCGGCACGCCGAAAATGGGTTTCCTCAAAGGCAAGATTGCCCGCGTCGATGCGCAGAGCTGCGAAGTCTCGCTGGACGCCGGCACCCGCGTCACCTTGCCGTTCAACGCCGCCAACCTCAGCGTCGGCAGCGCGGTGACCCTCGGCATTCGCCCGGAACATCTGGAACTCGCACAACCGGGCGACTGCACCCTGCAAGTCACCGCCGACGTCAGCGAACGCTTGGGCAGCGACACCTTCTGCCACGTCACCACCAGCGCCGGCGAAGCCCTGACCATGCGCGTGCGCGGTGATCTGGCCAGCCGTTACGGCGAGCAACTGAGCCTGCACCTCGACGCCGCCCACTGCCATTTATTCGATGCCGAAGGCGTGGCGCTGACCCGTCCCCTGCGCGCTGCAGCCTGATTTTCAAGAGACTTGCCCAATGAAACTCAACCAACAGAATCTCCACGGTCTGGCGCGCGAAGTAAAACTGCCGGCCTACAACCTCAGCGACACCCGCCAGGGCATCGCCCACATTGGCGTCGGCGGCTTCCATCGCGCGCATCAGGCGTATTACACCGATGCCTTGATGAACACTGGCGAAGCTCTCGACTGGGCGATCTGCGGCGTCGGCCTGCGCGCTGAAGACCAGCGTGCCCGCGACGATCTCAAAGAGCAGGATTACCTGTTCACCCTGTTCGAACTGGGTGACAGCGACGACACCGAAGTGCGGGTGATCGGCTCGATCCGCGACATGTTGCTGGCCCAAGACAGTGCTCAGGCGCTGATCAACAAGCTCGCCGATCCAGCGATTCGTATCGTCTCGTTGACCATCACCGAGGGCGGTTATTGCATCGACGACAGCAACGGCGAATTCATGGCGCATCTGCCGCAGATTCAGCACGATCTGGCGAATCCGCAATCGCCGAAAACCGTGTTCGGTTTCCTCTGCGCGGCGCTGTCCAAACGCCGAGGGGCGGGCACTGCGGCGTTTACCGTGATGTCTTGCGATAACCTGCCGCACAACGGCGCGGTGACGCGCAAGGCGCTGCTGGCCTTCGCGTCCTTACTCGACGCTAATCTGTGTGACTGGATTGATCAAAACGTCAGTTTCCCCAACGCCATGGTCGACCGCATCACGCCGATGACTAGCACCGCGCATCGCCTGCAACTGGCCGACAAACACGGCGTGGACGATGCCTGGCCGGTGGTTTGCGAACCGTTTGTGCAGTGGGTGCTGGAGGACAAATTCGTCAACGGTCGGCCCGCGTGGGAAAAGGTGGGCGTGCAGTTCACCGACGACGTTTCGCCGTACGAAGAGATGAAGATCAAACTGCTCAACGGCAGTCATCTGGCGCTGACGTATCTGGGGTTTTTGAAGGGTTATCGGTTTGTCCACGAGACCATGAACGACCCACTGTTTGTGCGTTACATGCGCGCTTATATGGATCTGGACGTCACCCCGCAACTGGCGCCGGTGCCGGGCATTGATCTGAGTGAATACAAGGACACGCTGGTCGCGCGGTTTTCCAATCAAGCGATTGCCGATCAGCTTGAGCGAGTGTGTTCGGATGGCTCGTCGAAGTTTCCCAAGTTCACCATACCGACGATTAACCGGTTGATTGCCGATGGCCGCGAGACCAAACGTGCGGCGCTGGTGGTAGCGGCCTGGGCGCTGTATTTGAAGGGGGTCGATGAGAATGGGGATACCTATTCGATTCCTGATCCACGGGCGACGTTTTGTCAGGCGTTGGTGGCGGATGATGGGTTGATGACTGAGCGGTTGTTGGCGGTGGAGGAGATTTTCGGCACGGCGATACCGCGTTCGGCGGAGTTTGTTGCGGCCTTTGAGTGGTGCTGTGAGAGTTTGCGGGAAGTAGGCGTGACGCGGACTTTGCAGCGGATTCTGGACTGAAAACCCCCTCACCCTAACCCTCTCCCGGAGGGAGAGGGGACTGACCGAGTGGTTTGTAAAAGCTCCGTCGACCTGAAAGTCCGGAGTCGAACTCAGTATCTGAAAAGCCTCTGAGTGAGATATCCGGCGTCGGCCTTGCTTCCGAAAAGCCCCCAATCCGCTCCCTTTCCCCCTCGCGCCCTTGGGGGAGAGGGCTGGGGTGAGGGGGTAAGCTCTTGATCTTCACCACACCCCGAGTGGTTCACACATGACAACCCAAAACCTCTTCCTCGGCATCGACTGCGGCACCCAAGGCAGCAAAGCCATCATCCTCGACGCCGCCAGCGGTCAAGTCCTCGGCCAGGGCGCCGCCAATCACACGATGATCAGTGGCGCCAACGGCCGCCGCGAGCAGCACACAGATCAATGGCTGGAAGCCTTCGCCCTCGCCACCCGCCGCGCACTCCTCGCGGCAAACGTCGATGGCCAGTCAATCCTCGGCATCGGCGTCTCCGGCCAACAACACGGTCTGGTGGTGCTCGACGACCAAGGCCAGGTTCTGCGCCCGGCCAAGCTCTGGTGTGACACCGAAACCAGCGCCGAAAACGATCGCTTGCTCAAGCATCTAGGCGATGAACAAGGCTCGCTGGAACGCCTCGGCGTAGTCATCGCGCCGGGCTACACCGTTTCCAAGTTGTTGTGGACCAAGGAACAGCATCCCGACGTGTTCGCCCGCATCGCGCGCATCCTGCTGCCCCACGATTACCTCAACTTCTGGCTCACCGGCCGCGCGTGCAGCGAATACGGCGACGCCTCCGGTACCGGCTATTTCAACGTGCGCACCCGTCAGTGGGATTTGCAGTTGCTGCGCGACATCGACTCCAGTGGCCGCTTGCAAGCAGCGTTGCCCGAACTGATTGACGCCCACCAAGCCGTCGGCACCATCCTTCCGTCAATTGCTGAGCACTTGGGCATCAACCCCGCTGCATTGGTCGCAAGCGGCGGCGGCGACAACATGATGGGCGCCATCGGCACCGGCAATATTCAGCCCGGCGCGATCACCATGAGCCTCGGTTCATCCGGCACGGTGTACGCCTATTCCGACGTACCGAAAGTCAGCCCCGACGCCTCCGTCGCCACCTTCTGTTCCTCCAGCGGCGGCTGGTTGCCGCTGATCTGCACCATGAACCTGACCAACGCCACCGGCGCGATACGCGAGCTGTTCGACCTCGACCTCGAACGCTTCAACGACCTCGTCGCCCAAGCCCCGATTGGCGCCGACGGGGTGAGCATGCTGCCGTTCCTCAACGGCGAACGTGTCCCCGCCCTGCCCCACGCCACCGGCAGCCTGCACGGTTTGACCATGGACAACCTGACCCAGGCCAATCTGTGCCGCGCCGCCGTCGAAGGCACGACCTTCGGTTTGCGTTACGGGCTGGATTTGCTACGGCAGAATGGTTTACAAAGCCGCAGCATTTGCCTGATTGGCGGCGGCTCGAAAAGCGCGGTGTGGCGACAGATCGTCGCCGACATCATGAACACCCCGGTGATCTGCACCGAACAAAGCGAAGCCGCTGCCCTCGGCGCTGCGATACAAGCGTCGTGGTGCAAATCCTGGTCGAACGGCTACGAAGAAACGTTGGCCGATCTGTGTCAGCGTTGCGTCAAACTCGATCCGAGCAGTGAAACCCTGCCGATCGCCGCCAATGTTGCGGCGTTTCAGCAGGTCTATGAACGCTATCAACAGCATGTCGCAACCCTATAAAGAGCAAACAATTATGTATTTGGTGTGTGGCGAAGCCCTGTTTGATTTCTTCAGCGAAGACGAGGCCAGCGGTCTGGCTTCGAAAGTGAATTTCAAGGCGATTGCCGGCGGCTCGCCGTTCAACGTCGCCGTGGGTTTGCGCCGTTTGGGCGTGGACTCGGCGCTGCTCGGCGGTCTGTCCACCGACTACCTTGGCCGCCGTTTGCAGCAAGTGTTGCAGGACGAAGGCGTGCGCCCGGATTACCTGGTGGAGTTCGCCGCGCCGACCACCCTGGCGATGGTCGCCGTCGGTGCCAACGGTTCGCCGCATTACAGCTTCCGTGGCGAAGGTTGCGCGGATCGGCAACTGAGCCTCGCGCATCTGCCGACGCTGGGCCCGGAAGTGCGCGGCCTGCACATCGGCTCGTTCTCATTGGTGGTGCAGCCGATTGCCGACACCCTGCTGGCACTCGTCCAGCGTGAAAGCGGTAAACGCCTGATCAGCCTCGATCCGAACGTGCGCCTCAACCCGGAACCGAACATCGAGTTGTGGCGCGAGCGCATTGCCACGCTGGTGCAACTGGCCGATCTGATCAAAGTCAGCGACGAAGATTTGAGCCTGCTGTACCCCGAGCAGGATCCGCAGCGGGTGATCGAAAGCTGGCTGGAGCACCGCTGCCAAATCGTCTTTCTCACCCGTGGCGGTGAAGGCGCAACGGTGTTCAGTCGCGCGCATGGCGCGTGGTCAGTACCAGCCTGTTCGGTGAAAATCGCCGACACCGTTGGCGCTGGCGACACCTTCCAGGCCGCGTTGATTACTTGGCTGACTGAGCACGGTCTGGACTCGGTAGAAGGCGTGCAGCAACTGACGCGCGAGCAGATCGACGCGATGCTGAAATTCGCCGTGCAAGCCGCCGCGCTGACGTGCAGCAAAACCGGCCCAGACTTGCCTTATCGTCATCAACTGTCCTGAACGCGTAGACTGTCGCCTTTTTTGCGCATGACGGGATAACGGCTTTTGAATTACGGAAAGACGCTTGGACTACTGACACTCGCAGGGTTATTGACCGGTTGCGGCACTTCACCGCCGCGTTCGCCGGAAAATCTCTGCGATATCTTTCGTGAAAAAAGCGACTGGTACGACGCGGCGCAAGTCACGCAAAAACGCTGGGGGGTGCCGATCCAGGTGCCCTTCGCGATCATGTACCAAGAGTCCGGCTACCGTTACGACGCCAAGACCCCGCGCAAATATCTGCTTTGGGTGATTCCGTGGGGCCGCGTGACCACCGCCTCGGGTTATGCGCAGGCGAAAGATGAAGTCTGGTCGGATTACCAGAAAAGCACCGGCCGCAACTGGGCCGATCGTGAAGACTTCGACGACGCCATCGACTTCATCGGCTGGTACATGGACAAGACCACCACGATCAATGGCGTCTACAAGTACGACGCTTACAACCAGTACCTCAACTACCACGAGGGCTGGGGTGGTTTCCGCAACAAGACTTATGCGAGCAAAGCCTGGCTACTGCCAACGGCGCGCAAGGTGCAGGCCCGCTCGAATATGTATGCCCAGCAATATGCCGGGTGTAAGGAAGAGCTGAATCGCGGGTTCTGGAGCCGGTTCTGGCATTGGTTGTAGTGGTGACTTTAAGGGCCTCATCGCGAGCAGGCTCACTCCTACAGGGGATCTTCTTCGGACACAAAACCCGCGTCCACTGAAGATCCCCTGTAGGAGTGAGCCTGCTCGCGAAAGCGCCCGATCAGGCACTACAAATCCCAGCCCTACAACACCGAAAAGCTATAACTCACAATCACCCGCGTCTCATCCACATCCCGCGCAAACTGCTCGTAGTTCGTGCGATACGTCGCATTCCTCAACCGCACGCTGACATCCTTGAACGTCCCTTCCTGAATCACATACTTCAACTCGCTGTCACGTTCCCACTCTTTGCCTTCCTGATCACTGCCCAGCACTTTGATGTGATCACCGTTGACGTAACGGGTCAGGAAGCTCAAACCATTAATGCCAATCGCCTTGAAGTCATAGTCATAACGCAACTGCCACGAACGCTCCTGCGCTGCGGCAAAATCGTTGACCTGCACATAGTTGACCAGATAAGGATTACTGCCATCGAGGTACGGCATCGAGTTATCGCCGTTCATACGCTGCCAACCCGCGCTGAACGTATGACCGCTGTGCGCGAAAGACAGCAAACCGCTCAACGCACGGTTATCGATGGAACCGGCCTTTGCATCGCCGCTGTCAGCACTCTTGAGCAAGCGCAGATCAGCCTTTAATACACCACCCGCCAACGGCTGATTAGCCAACAACCCGACAAAGTGCTGACGGTAGATGTCTTCCAGTTCCGCGTAGTGATATTGGCCGGTCAGACGATCATTGATCTTGTAATCGAAGCCGTACATGTCGAAATGATCGGCCGTGGTGTTACATGCGTAACGCTTGTTCTTGCAGTGCACGCGGATGTCTTGCGAATCGGTGGAATCGCGGGCGGTGTACTTGTCCAGACGCGCCGCCATAAAGGTCAGATCCTTCACCTCTTTCGAGGTCAACATCGCGCCGTTGAACATCGTCGGCAGCAGTCGCCCGTCGTTGTACTTGAGCAGCGGCAGATCCGGCCGCAACGCGCCGTACTTCAGCACCGAATCAGCAACGCGCACTTTGGCGGTCAGGCCCATCTTCGCGTATTGATCTTTCGAACCGCGCGGATCCTGACCGCTCGATGGCAGCAAACCACTGTTGCTGCTGTCAGCACTGGAATCGAGTTTGAAACCGAGCATGCCCAGCGCATCAATACCAAAGCCCACCGTACCCTCGGTGTAACCCGATTGCAGATCGAGAATAAAACCCTGAGCCGACTCTTCACGCTTCGACGCGCCCTGCTCGTTGGAAGTGTGCCCATCACGGAAGTCGCGGTTGAAGTACACCGTGCGCGATTCGATTTTCGCCGTGGTGTCTTCGAGAAAACCGCTGGCCTGAATCGGCGCGGTAAAACCGGCGCACAGCACAAAGGCTCCGAAGCCAAACGACTGGCGCGGGGTGATGAGGGGAAATGGGGGACGCATGAAAAACTCCAACACTGCAGCGTTTGCGCAAGCGCGCAATAAGCCAGAAATAGCTCCCGATCCGAGTCAGAAAATTGAGCCGGACAGAAGTGGAAACAAGGGGGTGAACGACAATGATGGCAGATGGCTTTGACGCGCCAAAGACGACTTTAGTCTGAATCTGAGCGACGATTTCCTGTGCGCCCGGTCGGATAGATGCCCTCGCCGCACGCGCTTTTCAGTGCAGCGAAGCGCCCGGTTTTATTGAGCGAAAGCCCCCAAGTAAGGGTTTCCCCCATACCGACAAGGGCCAACGTCTACGGCATTTGCGCCTTGAACGAGGCGGTTGAATGCTGCACCATCCGGGCTCTGCTTATTCAAGGACGGAATTCAAGGCATGTTGGACGCCAACGCAACCCACATTACCCTCACGCTCGAAGGCGCCTCCGCTGACCTGCAAGTACTCAGCTTCACCGGTCGCGAAGCCCTCAATCAGCCCTTCCGTTTTGACCTCGAACTGGTCAGCGCCCGCCCTGACCTGAAACTCGAAGAGCTGCTGCACAAACCCGGCGTTCTGACCTTCGGCGCCACCGGCGAAGGCATCATCCACGGCCTGGTCTATCGCATCGAGCAAGGCGATTCCGGCAAGACGCTGACCCGCTACAGCATTAGCCTGGTGCCGCAACTCGCCTACCTGCGCCACAACCACGATCAGCAAATCTTTCAGAACCTGACCGTGCCGAAAATCATCGGCCAGGTGCTCGAAGCACGCGGCATTCTTGCCGACGCTTATAGCTTCCAGCTCGGCGCCGAATACCCGCAACGCGAATACTGCGTGCAGTACGACGAGTCCGACCTGCACTTCATCCAGCGTCTGTGCGAAGAAGAAGGCATCCACTTCCACTTCCAGCACAGCAGCAGCGGCCACAAACTGGTGTTTGGCGACGACCAGACCGTATTCCGCAAACTGAAAGCCGTCAGCTACCAGCAAGACTCCGGCATGGCCGCGGAAAAACCAGTGATCAAGCGCTTCAACCTGCGCCTGGAAACCCGCACCACCCGCGTCAGCCGCCGCGATTACGACTTCGAGAAACCGAAGATCCTCCCCGAGGCCGCGAACAAAACCGAGTTCAGCCCGGATCTCGAAGACTACGATTACCCCGGTCGCTTCACCACCCGCGAGCGCGGCAAATTCCTCACCACCCGCGCCCTCGAACGCCATCGCAGCGACTACAAACTCGCCGACGGCAAAGGTGATGAGCCGACCCTCACCAGCGGCCATTTCCTGACCCTCGCCGAACACCCGCGCGCCGAATGGAACGACCTGTGGCTGCTGCTGGAAGTCTTCCACGAAGGCAAACAACCGCAAGTGCTCGGCGAAAACGTCACCAGCGACGTCACCGACAACAACAGCGATTTCCACCAGGGCTACCGCAACAGCTTCCTCGCGACCCCGTGGGACGCGCACTACCGCCCTGCCCTCGAACACCCGAAACCGAAAGTCCTCGGCAGCCAGACCGCCGTCGTCACCGGCCCCAAAGGTGAAGAAATCCACTGCGACCAATACGGCCGCATCAAAGTGCAATTTCACTGGGATCGCGAAGGCCAATCCGACGACAACACCTCCTGCTGGATGCGCGTCGCCAGCGGCTGGGCCGGCGCAGCCTACGGCGGCATCGCCATCCCGCGCATCGGCATGGAAGTCCTCGTCACCTTCCTCGAAGGCGACCCCGACCAGCCACTGGTCACCGGCTGCCTGTACCACAAGGAAAACGTCGTCCCCTACGACCTGCCGGCGAACAAAACCCGCAGCACCTTCAAAACCCTCAGCTCCCCGGGCGGCAAGGGCTACAACGAATTCCGCATCGAAGACAAAAAAGGTGCCGAACAGATCTACCTGCACGCCCAACGCGATTGGGACGAAAACATCGAACACGACCAGAAAATCCGCGTCGGCAACGAACGCCACGACACCGTCGAAGCCAACACCTACAGCGAATTCAAAGTCGAAGAACACCGCATCACCCACCTCGACCGCAAAAGCGAAATGCGCGCGAACGACCACCTGACGGTTGCGGTGACTCAGCACGTCAAGGTTGGCACAGCGCAGTTCGTTGAGGCCGGGACGGAGATTCACTACAACGCTGGCGAGAAAGTTGTGATGGAAGGCGGCATGGAACTCACGGCCAAGGCTGGCGGGAGTTTTGTGAAGGTGGATGCCGGGGGTGTGACCATCAGCGGGGCCGAGGTGAAGGTGAACTCTGGCGGTGGGCCGGGTGCGGGTACGCCGGCGGCGCCGTTGTTGCCGGGGCCGATGAAAGTGGCGGATGCGGATAAGGCGGGGAAAGTCCTCGTACCGCTGCCGAAACGTTTGAGCGAGTCCGGTATCACACCGTTGTGCGGCAAACAAAACAACGGCGCTTGCAGCCGTAAGGATTGCACATGCATGTAAAAGCGCTGAGCGCCCTCCTCGAAGCCCCGCGCCATTCGTTCGAGCAATTGCCACGTGAAAGCTCCGGCCAGAGCCTGTGCTTCATCATCGACCGCGCCCGTCAACCTGAGGCCATGAGCCGCCTCTACCGCATCGGCGAACCGATGAACTCGCAAGGCCTGTTCATCGGCACCGACTTCGCTGAAATGGCCGCTGACGGCCCGCTGTGGCTGACCGCACCATGGGGCAGCCGCCTCGCCCATGAAGCGGCAAAACTCTGCGAAGAAAACTACGCCGGCATCGCGCTCACCACCGCCGCCCCGGACAAAGCACTGGCCCACGCCCGCTGGCTGCTGCGCGCCAATGACGGCTCCGGCGGCCAAAGCCTGCTGAGCTACCACAAACCGAGCCTGTGGGCCGCGCTGGCTTACACCGCCGTGGAAAACTCACAGCAACTGTTCGGCCCGTGGCAACACGTCTACACCCCAGCGCCAGTCCACTTCGGCCGTAACCGTGATCACTGGCTGAGCTGGCGCTCCGTCTCGGAACTCGAATGGCTCGGCGACGTCTCAGCGTTCAACCTGCCATCGGACGCGCCGAAGGTTCAGGAACATTTGGGTTGGATCTACTGGACGGACGCGCAATACGCCGCCTACGGCGAGCCGACCGATGAAGAACTGCCCAACCTCGTGGCAAACCTCAACGTGCTGGTGGCCCACAACATTTACGAAGGTCGTCATTTACTGAGACTGGGGCCGATCACTAACGGCCCGCTGCTCGAAACGCAGCCTCAGGCAATGGCCATCCTGCAATCCAGGGAAGAGTCGTTCATCAAGGTTCAGCAGCTGCAGCAACTGGCTACCAGCGCCGCTTGATGACCCCCGTCCGCGTAAAGAATGAATGGAATCGAAATGGAAACTGATCTCTCAGAAGCACCCAAGGTAGAACTCAACGGCCCAGCTGCCACCGCATCGACCCCTGTCGTACCGGTCGAGACCAAACCGGCTCTGGAACTTGATCCCCAACCTGAAGCGCCTGCCAGTTGCTCCAACGCGTTCGACAAAGTCAAAACAGCTTGCTCGACGTCCTACGGCGAAGTGATCTACGCCACCAAAGAAAAGATGTTCTATCTGTTGCCTGAGCGCGCGGCCAGCTCGATCAAAGAAGCAATGAACGAGCTTGAGCAACACATCAGCGCAAGCAAGTCACCAGAAGAACGCCTCAAGGGCCTGAACAGCGCAGGACTGCTGGAGTATTTCCTGGAGCCCAAGCTCTCTAACTTCCTGCAAGGCGAACAAAAAAGCCGAATGCTCGAAATCGAGGCTCAAGAACCTGATATCGCTCAACCGACAATGGCCATGCGCCTTAAAGCTGTTGGTAGAGAAGCCCGAAACAGTGCTGCGCTGGACAAATTGCCGGATCAAAGCGAGTACGCGCGCAATCGGGAATTGGCCAACCAACAACAAGCTAGCTTGCTTGAAGCCAACTCCGAAGGGCAAAAGCTGCAGCGGCTCTACAGCGAGTGGAAGAAGCTGAAGACCGTCGCCATCGCTCAGGCCAAGATCGCCGGTTACACCTACGAAAGCGGTAATCTGTTTTCCCCCGGTGCACTTGAAGCAAGAAGTCGCGTACAGACTTACTTGAAGGCGCGTGCAGCACTTACAGCCAGCGGCAAGCTCACCACGCTGAAAGAGGAAGACTTCCAGAAAAACAAGAAGGCCTATCTCGACGCCACAAACTGCGTCATCGACGGCAAAGCCCGGATGTGTGGTTATTTGGCGGATGTCGCCAGTGAGCGCAAAAAAGTCGAAAAAGACTTCGCCGCCTATATCGAGTCAATCTTGAAGGTCGCCGATTACGGTCTCGCTGTCCCGGAATTCGCACTCATTCCAGACACTGGCAACATCAGCGCCGGGGTTGAGAAGTTCAAGGCCTACCTTGAAATGGAGCAACGGCAGATCACGCTCAGTGAGCAGATCCGCACAAAATACAAAGCATGGATTGATGCCAGCGGACAAAACGTCGCGGCGCCGGCCGGTATCGTCGAGGTCGAGCGAGCCGAATGGCATCGCATTCAACAAGACCGCATCAAGCTGCGCGATGATGCGGAGGCCGCCGTAGCCGCCGCTCTGCCACTGCGGCACCTGCTCTGGGAACCTGAACAGTTCCAGCCAAAACCCGAAGAGCGCCTGGTCAAAGCAGGATTTCCGCTGCGTGAAGTCGCGCTTTTCAACAGCCCCAACAGCCCCGTCAAACACCTAAGCATGCTCAATCTCGAGGGCATCACCAAAGTATTGAAAAAAGACGCCAGTGAAATCGGCGCCTCGATGGCCAAAGATGCGCAGAAGCTCCCCGGCAACAGCAGTGGTCAGGCCGCGACGGACACAGACGACAACCCTTTCCATGAGTGGTTACGGCGCGAAGGCGCCATCGCCATCAAAGACCAGCAAAGTGACTGGTTTGATGAGAAAGGCTGGTTTGACGTAGAACTCTTTCACGCTTATCTGAAATCGAAAAATTACAAAGTCGACACTTTTGAGGATGCCGGTGCCCGCAAAGATTGGGGCCTTCGCTTGCGTCAGTTGCTGTTCAAAGAAGAAGTCAGAAGCTCGCTGCGCCTGTTCGACAACAGCCCGCAAGCACAACTCGTTCGTGCACTGACACCGCCGCAATCATCGATTCACACCGGCACGAAAGTGACCGGACCGGCATTCAGCGTGACCGACAACTTCAAAGCTTCCGCCAAAGCCGAGGTCAGCTTGGGTATCGACCTCGCCCGTGGCGAAGTTGAACTGATGAAAATGGATCTGCCGGGTAGAGATCAGGCGAAAGACATCCTTATTCCCTACCTCGATTACGAGAAAAACCGCAAAAACCTCAACCTCGGTCGATTCTCGATCCATTTGGGCGCACGCGCCTGGGGTTATACCGGCGCCACCCTCCTCCTTTCATCCAGCGTTCAATTGGGTCGCGCAAACGTGCAGGGCGGACTAAACCTTCCGGAAATCACCGATGCAAAACGTCCGGACACGACTAATGCAACCGCTGCAACCGTAAGAAGCGAACCGGTACTGGAAGGCAACGCCGCCAAGGTTCGGGTAGAAGATGGTGCCAAAGCCCAATTCAACCTCTTTGCGGGAGTGCAGGCAGGTATTCTGCTGACAGGCGCCTTGAATTGGGCGCCACCAAAGGAGATCGCCGCGTTACGCACCGCGCCAACACCGGGGATGGGCAACAGCGTCAACAGTACAAAAGCCAGCGAATGGTCGAGCTTGGCCAGACTTACCGCAGGCTTTACCGCCGCGTACGGCCTCGGTACCAGCGCCGACATCGGCATTTCACTGCATGAAGGTCGCTTCATCATGCGGTTCAAAGCATCCGTAATTATCGGAGCAGGCGCTGGTGGCGAATTCCAGTTTGAAGTGGGGTATGACGGGGTGACTGACCTGATTAACCTGTTGCGTCGCGAAATGCATAAAAATCAGGACAAGTCGCTGATGTTTGTGACTGACGATGCCGCTGACTATATCGACAAGCTGAACTTCCTCGGGGCTGCAGGTATGGAAGTGGCGATGGCGTATATGCAGGGCATAGATGTGGTGATGTCTTTGTATGAAGCGCTGACTGGAGGGGGTAGAGGGGCGACTATTGCTCACACGATCATCAACTATCGCGACCAAAATGAATTGGAGCAGTGGTTTCTCAGTGCCACTCCTAATGCACTAGGCCCAATGTTCATGACATTAATTTCCGAGGCAAAAGACTTCACCATCACGGATGTCTCCACAGATAGCGCTTCGAGAGAGAAAAAATTTACTTACGACAAGCAACAAATGCACTTACTACAACAGCAAGCGCTAGAAAAAATACTAGGCTGGATTGTAACAAACGCAAAAAATACAGGCACCCTAACACAAGCTCAAGCACAGTTCGAAGAAGCATGCGCAAGCATGAATAAATTCGGAACAGAAGATCCCGACAGAGGTCAAGCTTATTGCGAACAGCGATTAGCAATGGATAATTTTATGTCTGAGGCCGTACTCCGGCTGGTTGACGAGCGTAACAACCTAATGAGATCTCGATATAAAAAGCATGTCGCTGAACTTGGCGCAAGACAAGATGGCTTCTGCCAGAGATTTACACATTATGGTCGGACATATTTGCCGGCAGGGCGAGCCACCTATATGGGTCCGGCGAAATGACAGGAGCAAGCACTATTAATCCCTCCATATACAAAATTATGACGGCATTGATTTTTTTCATACTGCCTACGTTCGCACTTGCTGCGCTCGACTCGAGTCAGCAATATGCAAAAGATCGAGGAATAATATTATTCAAACAAAACAAAACAGCAAAACCTGAGTTAACAATTGCTGCTGAAGCAGGCGATCACGAAGCACAATATTATTTGGCCGAGGAAATTCAACTGCAAAACCAGTATATTACTCCTGAAGCCTTAAAATGGTATGAAGCAGCGGCCAATCAAGGCGACCTGTATGCAATGATCCGAATTGGTAGAAGCACCAACGACCTGTGCGCAGCGATGGCAAACTGCCCAAAAGGTACCAAGACTCCAAAGGAATGGATGGCGGAAGCGACTAAATTAGCTCAAGAAAAGTCTGAAACTGGCGACGCCAATGCTCTTTACATCATGTACGAATTGACAGCTGAACGAGATTGGCTTCAAAAGTCGGCGCTAGCTGGAAATTCAACTGCACAGTATCGAATGGCAATAGGAGACCGCCAAGGAGAGGGCTTTTTGCTCCCTTGGAAGCGTCAAAACTCTGTTGAAAAATGGTTTCTGCTTTCTGCAAAAGGTGGCAATCCAAAAGCGATGATGCAGCTATTCGGCATTTATCGAGAAAAGGGTGACCTTGAGCAAGCCCGGTACTGGGTAGAGAAAGCCGCTTCGATTAGTTACGAAGCCGGTATCTATAATCTTGGCTATTTTTTAGCTCTAGATCCGAGCGCACTTGGCTTCAAGGAAGATAAAATTAAGGGTTACGCTTTAATTTCTCTTTTAAAAGAGTTAGATGGCGGAGGAACGGCACAAACTGATGTGGCGGAAACGCTACCGCTAATATCAGAAAAAATGACGACCGCAGAGATCGAAGAAGCAAGAAAATATGCAATTGAATGGAAAGCTTCGCACCCTCCAATTTCTTTTTTCCCTGATAAAATGAAATTTTAATCTTGTATTGGCCGCTACGATTGAAAACGAGGTTAAATGTGAAGTCGAGCTATTTAAATCCATTCAAAATCTCGACCCTGTTTATGGCTTTCTCCTGTGCGCCGCTTAGTAATTATGCATGCGCCGGACTTTCTGCTAAACAACAAGAATCAAAAATCCAAGGAATAACCCTTTACAATCAGTATAAGCCAGCAGAATCTGAATTACGTATCGCTGCAGAAGCAGGCGATACAGAGGCTCAGTTTTACTTGGCAGAAGAACTTCGCGAGCAAAAACGATACATCACTAAAGAGTCACAGAAATGGTATGAAGCCGCCGCTACACAAGGCGATCTCTACGCAATGTTGCGACTCGCCACTTCAAATAGCGATTTATGCAGCCTATTGAACAGCTGCACCGATGGATCGAAGAAACCTGCCGAATGGCTTGAGTTGCTCAACAAAGAGGCGGGACTTCAGGCTAAAGATGGCGATGGTGAAGCCATGTACATCCTGTATTTAGCAACAGGAAAACTGGAGTGGCTGGAAAAATCCGCGGTCGCTAGCTTTGCTAGAGGACAATGGCTTCTGGCAAACCGTTACAAGGAAGGTGAAAGATTCTTCTTCCCTTGGAAACGTAATGAAGAGGTGGGTCGGTGGTTAAAAGCTTCAGCGGAAAATGGCTTTCCTGAGGGAATGCTTGAATACGGAGGATTCTTGTATGAAACAAGTGGTGATGTAAGAGTTGCACGACATTGGATCGAGGAAGCAGCAAAAACCGGGCATGTATCCGGCGTAAGCAGCTATGGCGCCTACGTGGCACATGCCCCAGCACTTTATGACTTCCCCCTGGACTTAGTGAAGGGCTATGCACTGACATCACTCCTAACGGAATTAGATGGTGGCGGTAACATAAAGCCGTATGTAGATGAAGCTCTTCCAGAAATAGGCAAAAAAATGAGCCCTGCGCAAATTTCAGAAGCCAAGGCACTTGCTAAACAATGGAAAGAAACGCATCCACCACTCTCATTTTTTCCAGGAAAATTCGGGTTCTGATATTTGAACCTCGCCAGTCGGCAGTAGTGAATCAGCCTACATTTCCCAGCCATTCACTCCTGCCAAATTCCCTACCCCATCAAACCGGCGCCTTCCAGCTCACCATCTGTTGCTGCGCGACCTGCAGCAAATCATTGCCATCCTGCGCCAGCAGATACAGTGCATGGGTAATGTGCGGAATGTCTTCCACGTCGGCTTGCTTGAAGCACAGACAGTGCAATGTTTCGAGCAGGTCGCTGCACGCGCGGATGCGCTGGACAGCGGCTTCAAGGATGTCTTTAGGGTTGGCTTCGGTGTCGATGAGCAGCGTCGGGCTTTCAGTGACGTTGCTGTTTAAGGGGTGGTAGCGGTTTGGAAGCGGATTCAATTTTGGCATTTTGATTACTCAACTGTTTCGTAGGTAACCGCCAAAACCGTGACCAAACGGTGGGAGGCGGCCGTGTGCAGGCTTGGTCAACCGAGAACAGTTCAAACTCAGCTCGCCCGAAGGCGTCCTGCACACAGCCGCCACAGCAGTGCACCTCACGAACATAGAAGTTCGCCGTGCAAATGATGGCACATATGCAATGAACTCTTCTCAGGTGACCAAACCCGAGCCGCTGATTTTGCAGCGACACCCGACAATACCCGCCCCGCTCCAACCCCCGAAAGCAGACAAAGCAGCAGCTTCTGTAGGAATTCGCCAAACCGCGCGAAGAAAACCGCCTCACTCCCTGACAGCCGGCGTTCAGCCGGGTTAACCATCGCTTAACGCCGTGGTCGAAAACTGTACTGAACCGCACGCCCTCAGCCGTTGGCTGACGCCCAGTGCGGCAGGTTCGGTTTGTATTGCACCGAACTCTCTTTGCGTCGCACGGGAGTCCTTTCATGAACATTCGTCCGTTTCTGCTCACCACCGCCCTCGCCTGCACGGCTTTTACCGGGTTGGCGCAGGCCAATGACACGTCTGCCACGTCGAAAGCGGTGCCTTATGAGTACGGTATGCCGCTGCATGTGGCGAAGGTGATTTCGTTGACTGAGCCGGCCACTCAGCAATGCAAGGTGATAACAGCTGATATGAAGTACATCGATAATGCCGGCAAGGCTGAGGAGATCAGTTATCGGAAAATGTCTGACGCATGCAGTTTCCAAAACTGACAGAACGTTCTGATTTTTCGCGTTGCGGTAGGCGTGGGGTGTTTCGGGGGTTATGCTCGGGGCCCTCCTCACTGCCGCAAGGATTAGCCATGCAGTTGTCGTTTCGCGCGTTGTCGGGCATTACCTCTTCGTTGTGTTTTTTACTGGCGCTGGCCTGGGGCTTTTTCCCCGAGGTGTTGCTGGCGATCTGGAGCATTGAGTATTCGACCGCAGTCGGATTTGTCGCGCGGCGCAGCGCGGTGTTGTTTGCGGCGTTGGGGGTGATGTTTTTTCTGGTGCGCCATGCACCGCCGTCGGTGGCTCGCAGTGCGCTGAGCAACGGCTTTATCGTCGGTTGTTTTGGCTTGGCTGTGCTGGGTTTTGGCGAATGGCTGAACGGCCATGCCGGCCCCGGCATTTTGCTGGCGGTGCTGGTCGAGCTCGCGCTGGGCCTTGGTTTTGTGCAGGCCCGGCGCGTGACGGTCGAACTGGCTGAAACAGTGGGTTAAACGGCTCTGGATCGCGGACTGTAGTGGTGCGGTGTACTTTGCTTATTCAGATCCGAACGCAGCCCTGCGATCAGTTCATTGATCTCGCGACAGCCGTTGAGGTGGCTGGCGTCGATGTCACGAACCATTAGATCGACCTGATCGGTCTGGTGATCGCCAAACACTTTGACGGTCATCAACAAGTCCGGCGACAGCGTGCACTGGCAGCGCTTTGGCAGGAAACTGCTTTCAACGATATTACGAAGTTCCAAGGCAGACAGAAACATGGCGAACCCTCTCCTTACTGTGAGATTGCCAATCAAGTATTCACGCTGACCTTTGCTGCGCCTGCACGGGTGTGTCCCCGCTGTTTCCCTGGTGCGGCAAACGGTGGTACGGCGAAATGCCCATTGGAGTGTAGGCGCCCAAACCCGGTGCGCCGCACTGAAAAGACGCATAAAGCGTGCCTTTCATCGGGTCATTCTGCCCCACATAAAAATCAATCACTTGGCGCAAAGGCCAGTATTTTGCTACGTGCAAAATGCCGGTTGAGCCCTTTTGCGCGTTGCATTTTGCAATCTGTTGCGGGTTTGCATTCATCACCCATGACGGTAAGAATGCTTGTCAAACCACCCTACACCCGCAAGGAGGCATCCATGGGTTCTTTACGCGCTTACGCGACCACCGGGCTGATTATCGCCAGCCTGTCCACCCTCGCCCACGCGGCGAAACTTGAAGACGTAGCACCTTACCCGAAGGCTGAGGCGGGCTTTACCCGTCAGGTCATTCATTTGCCGAAGCAAGAGAATGAAGAAAACTTCCAGGTCGAGATTCTTGCCGGCAAGACCCTTGAGGTGGACTGCAATCGTCCGAAGCTCGGCGGCGTGCTCGACGAGAAAAATCTGCAAGGCTGGGGCTATCCGTATTATCGCCTCGAGAAAGTCATTGGCCCGATGAGCACGCTGATGGCCTGCCCGCCCGGCAGCAAGAAGAAGCGCGCGTTCGTGCCGGTCGTCGGTGATGGTTTCACCGTGCGTTACAACAGCAAATTGCCGATCGTGGTCTACGCCCCAACGGACGTCGAAGTGCGCTACCGCATCTGGTCGGCCTCGGACAAGGTCAACACAGCCATTCAGGAATAACCGGGCAAGGAGCACGTGCAGTGATTACTTGCCACGTCAGATACGTGATCGACCCGTACCAACTGACCGAGTTCGAGGCTTACGCCAAGGCCTGGCTCGGTATCGTTGAACGCTTGGGCGGCAGCCATCATGGCTACTTTCTGCCATCGGAGGGTGCGAGCAACATTGCGTATTGCCTGTTCAGTTTTCCGTCACTGGCGGATTACGAAAGCTATCGGCATATCGCGATGACCGATCCCGAGAGTACTGCGCTGGTCGCCTCTTTGCTCGAGAAAAAGTTCATCGTCAGCTACGAGCGCACGTTCCTGCGCCCGCTGCTGCCCTGAACACCGTTACGCCGGGACGCCGCACGCAGCGGCGCGCTCGGCGACGTGACGCAGGCTGTCGAAGTTGATGTTGGCGCCTGAGTCGATCGCCACGAAGGTTTGACCGCGCACGCCGCTTCGCGCCACGTATTGCTTGATGCCCGCGACGGCCAGGGCGCCGGAGGGTTCGGTGATTGAGCGCGTGTCGTCGTAGATGTTTTTGATCGCGGAACAGAGGTCGTCGTTGCTGACGGTGATCACCTCGTCCACGCAGAAACGACACACTTCAAAACCGTATTCACCGATCTGCGCCACGGCCACGCCGTCGGCGAAGGTACCGACGTTGGGCAACACGACACGTTCGCCTGCGTGCAGAGCGGCTTTCAGACACGCGGAATGTTCAGATTCGACACCGATGATCCGCACTTCCGGGTGCAGGTATTTGATGTACGCGGCGATGCCGGCGATCAAGCCGCCACCGCCTACCGGGATGAAAATGGCATCCAGCACGCCTTGGTGTTGCTGAAGGATTTCCATGGCCACGGTGCCTTGTCCGGCGATCACGTCCGGGTCATCGAAGGGGGACACGAAGGTGCGGCCGGTTTCTTCGGCCAATTGCAGGGCATAGGCCAACGCGAAGGGAAAGCTTTCACCGTGCAGCCGCGCTTCCGCGCCTCGACTGCGTACGCCCAGCACCTTCAGTTCAGGGGTGGTGCACGGCATGACGATGGTCGCGGCGATGCCCAGTTCGCGCGCCGCCAGTGCCACGCCTTGCGCGTGGTTGCCGGCCGATGCGGTGATGACGCCTTGTGCCTTCTGCGCATCGCTCAGTTGCACCAGTTTGTTGTAGGCGCCACGGATCTTGAAAGAGAACGTCGGTTGCAGGTCTTCGCGCTTGAGCAGGATGCGGTTGCCCAGCGCTTCGGACAACGCCGGGGCTGCCTGCAATGGCGTACGCACAGCCAGGTCGTACACGGGAGCGGCGAGAATCCTTTTCACGTAGTGCTCAAGCAGGGCTTGCTGGTCGTTGGTGTAACTCATGCTGATCTCCTTGATAGCGATTCGGTCTCGCTCATGTAGGAGCTGCCGCAGGCTGCGATCTGTTGATCTTCAATAAAATCAACATCAAAAGATCGCAGCCTGCGGC
>NZ_JASCPK010000108.1:0-20436 GCF_029959385.1 Pseudomonas sp. PS01303 | reverse complement strand
GGCTGCGATCTTTTGATCTTGTCTTTTAAAAACAGGATCAAAAGATCGCAGCCTTCGGCAGCTCCTACATTGGGAAAATCGGGGTATTACTGCTGCGGCGCCACCACTTTGATTTTGATCGCGATGTCCTTCGACACCACCGTGTCCGCCCACTCCCCCACGCCGAGCCCAAACTCGTCGCGCTTGAGCAGCAGCTCACCGTCAAAAATGCCGATGGCGTTCTCCGGCTTCAATTCAACCGGCACCTGCACGTCGCGGGTGATGCCTTTGAGGGTGAGCTGGCCGGCGATCAGGTAGCGGTTTTCGGCCACTTGCGTGAAATGGCTCGATTCGAATACCGCGACGGGGAATTTTTCCGTGCCGAACCACGCCGGTTTCACCAGTTCGGTATTGGCGTCTTCGCTGCCGGCATCGATGCTGGTGAGGTCGATGTGCAGCGTCGTGCGGGCGTTGGCGAGATTGTCGGAATCGAAGCTCAGCGTCGCCTCGAACTTGCCGAACGTGCCGTACATCCGCGAGCCCATCTGGTTATAGGTGAAGCTGATCTGACTGGCGGTCGTGTTGACCCGGTTATATTCGACCGCCTGGGCAATCGGCACGGCGCACAGGCAAAGCGCGGCAGCGAGCAGCAATCGGATCAACATGGGATTCTCCGGGCAGCGCTTACCGTCGAGGGCCTCGATTGACTAAAGCAAACAACCGACAGTTACGCCACTTCGGGATCAGGGTTTGAAGTTCAAACCATCCGCTCGATCTTCTGATGCTTCCACACCAATTTGTAATACAGCGTCTGCAACACCAGCATCCCCAGATACGCCACCGGAAACGCCATCCACACACCCTGCAAACCGTACTGGCCATCAAGCCAGTACGCCGCCGGCAACTGCACGCCGACCACACAAATAATCGCAATGATCACCGGCACCAGCACCGTGCCGCTGGCGCGCATGATCCCGCCGATGATCGCCTGGAAGCCGAACACCAACAGGCTCCAGAGCATGATGTGCAGCAGATGCTCGGCCATCGCCCGGGTCGAGTCTTCGGTCAGGAACAAGCCAAGCAACCAGTGCGACAGCAGGTAACCCAGCACAATCAACCCACCGGTCAGGCAGACGTTGATCAGCAAACCCGTGCGCAGAATCGGCGCCATGCGCTCCAGACGCCCGGCACCAATCGCCTGTGCGCCCAGAATCGACGCAGTGATGGCAATCGATAACGCCGGAAACTGCACGTAGTTAACGATCTGCGTCACCGCGCCATACGCCGCCGTCGCCTGCGAACCGTGCTGATTCACCAGCGCCAGAATCACCAGTTCCGACAACGACAGAACAATCATCTGCACGCCGGTCGGCAGGCCGATGCGCAGCACCTTGCCGAGGATTGCACCGTTGAGCCGCAGCGCTGCAAAAAACTCTCGATCCGGCGCCAGCGGATGGCCCTTGCGGATCAAGCGCCACGCTAGCCACGCCATCGCCGCGAGGTTACCGGCGAGGCCCGCGTACGCCGCACTTTGAATGCCCAGTTGCGGCAGGCCAAACCAGCCGCGAATCAACGCCGGGGTCAGCGCCAGACCCACACTGGTCGAGACGATCAGCGCCAGCAGCGGCGACAACGTGTCACTCACCCCACGTAGCAACTGGGTGAACAGCACAAACACCAGCATCGACGGCAGAATCCACATCATCACGTGCGCGTAGGCCACCGCGTCGTCCAGCACATCCGCGGGCGTGCCCAATCCGGTCAACGCCTGCCGCGCGAACACACTGCCGAGCACCGCCGCAATCAAACCAATCAGCACACCCAGCAACAACGTTGCGCCGGCGATGGCTTTAACCATATGCGGCTCGCGCGCGCCCCACGCCTGACCGATCAACACGCCCGCGCCCGCGCCAAGGCCGATGACCAGCGCGATAAAGAAGAAGATGATCGGAAACATCCCCGACACCGCCGCCAGCGCCTGAGTGCCGAGCATCTGGCCGATGTAAATGCTGTTCACCGTGCCCGACATCGACTGCAGAAAATTCGACAACACCATCGGGGCGAGGAACAACAAATACGTTTGCCAGAGGGGTTTGGTGACGGCTGGGGTTTGCATGGGGCAGGAGGTCCATCTCGACGGCAGGAAGGCTTAAGGAGGATAGCTTCGATGAGTTGTCGGCGGGGCGCAATTAACATTTAAGCTTCGTGTTTAATTTCGCCCTGAAGCGATGCCGGAGTCTGTGGTAAACAACACTCCACCCATTGTTCGTGATTGAGATTTTGCTCATGCCGCACGTTACAAATCTGCTGACCAGCGCCCTCCTCGCTCTCCTCGCCGGCAGCGCTTGCGCCGCCACGCCCAGCGCTGCTCCCGAAGCCTTGAAGCCGTTGTTGATGACGTTGAACGAGCGCCTGAACATCGGCGATCTGGTAGCGCTGACCAAGTGGGACAGCGGCAAGTCGATTCAGGACAGCGCGCGTGAAGCGCAGGTGATTGCCAATGCGCGCACGCTGGCCGCCGAGCGCAAACTTGATGCTGAAGACGTGGCGCAATTGATTGCTGCGCAAATGGAGGCCAATAAACTGGTGCAGTACGGTTTGCTCGCACAATGGCAAGCGGCGGGTGTGGCGCCGGACACTGCACGCCCGGATCTGGGCAAGCAGATTCGGCCGCGACTGGATGAGCTGCAGAGCCGATTGTTGCAGCAGTACGCTGATTTCGCGCCTTACCGTCGGGATCCGAATTGTTCGAGCTGGCTGGCGGAAGCGCGCAAGGGGTTGGCGCAGGATGCGCTGCATGAGTTGGCGTTGATGCGGAGCACCGGTGAATTGTGTGTGCGGGCGGCGAGGTAATAAGGTCAAAAGATCGCAGCCTGCGGCAGCTCCTACAAGGGTCAGCGACGGGTCTGACAAATCCTGGCGCAAGTGACGACTGGCGGTCGGTCGATCATTGCGCATACCATCCGGCCACAACTTCAAAACAGAATCCGCTCGCCCATGCTCAAAGCCAGTCTGCGTAGCCATCTCACTCTTTGGTTTGCCGGTTTATCCCTGCTGACGCTGCTGAGCGTGGGTTTCTACGTCGGTCATATCGCCACCGAGCAGATGAAACAGGCCAGTGGCAATGCGCTGCTGAGCACCGCGCGCTCGGCGGCGGCACTGCTTGGCGAACAGTTGCGCGAGCGGCAACTTGAGGTTTATTTGCTCAGTCGAGCGCCGCATCTGGAGCGCGGCGATCTGGACAACCCGGCGATTCTCAAGTCGATGCAGTTGCGCACCCAGGCCCGCGCCGAATATGCGTGGATGGGCGTGGCCGATGCCGAGGGCCTCGTGCATCAGGCCGTAAACGGTTTGCTGGTCGGTCAATCGGTGCAACAACGCCCGTGGTTCCAGGCTGGTCTGCGCAATGAGTACACCGGTGATCCGCATGAAGCCGTGTTACTCGCCAAATTGCTGCCGGGATTGCCGAATGGCGAGCCGTTGCGTTTCATCGATTTCGCCGCGCCGATTCACAACGCCGAGGGCCAGGTGATTGGTGTGCTGGGGGCTCACGCACACTGGAGCTGGGTGACGCGGATTGTCGAATCGGCGGCGGTGTCGCACAAGGATTCGGCGCCGGATCTCGAAGCGCTGATCATCGATCATGACGGTAAAGTGCTGTACCCGGAGGCGTTGATGGGCCAACAGGTCGCGGCCAACGATCCGAACTCGCCGGGCTGGACGGTCGGCGATGGTTATCTGACCAGTCGCGTGAACGTGCCGACACCGTCGAGCACTGCATTGTCGTGGTCGATTGCTGTGCGCCAACCGCTGGACACTGCCCTGCAACCGGCTCGCCTGCTGCTCTACAAACTGTTGCTGTTGGGCGTGTTCGCGGCAATCGGTTGTGGCTTGGTGGCGTACTACCTGGCGCTGTACCTCAGCCGCCCGATTGAACAACTCGCTCGCTCGGCCAAACGCGTACAGAACAATCAGCCCGGCGCACACTTCCCGCTGCAACATCCGGTGCAGGAGATTGCCCAACTCGGCCAGTCGATCGATGCGATGACGCAATCACTGCTCGGCAAAGAACGTCAGTTGCAGGAGGCCAATGCCTCGCTGGAAGCGACCGTCGCGCAACGCACTGCGGCCCTCACCCAAGCCAACGCCGAACTGCTCAGTCTGGCGACCCACGATTCCCTGACCGGCGTTTTCAACCGTCGTCGCTTCGACGAAAAGCTTACCGAGTACAACCTGCTGTTCCGCCGTACCGGCCGCCCGTTTGCCTTGCTGCTGATCGACGCCGATCATTTCAAACGGATCAACGACACCTACGGGCACGCCATCGGCGATGACGTGCTGGTGCAACTGGCGCAACTGATTCGCGAGAGCACCCGCAGCACCGATTTCGTGGCGCGCTATGGTGGTGAAGAGTTCGCGGTGTTGTTGCCGGAAGTCGCGCAACCGGATACCCCTGAAGTGGTCGCCGAGAAAATCCGCACAGCCATCGCCAACGCGCATTTCCCTCATGTCGGCAACATGACCGTCAGCATCGGCATCGGCCTGGCGGATCCGGCTGACAACAGCCAGACCCTGCTGATCAAACGCGCTGACCAACAGCTGTACCGGGCAAAAGCCGCCGGGCGCAATCAGATCGCCTGATCAGCCCTGCTTCACTTCGCAGATCCCGTTGGCCTTGTTCTTCCCGGTGTACGACACCCCCGGTGAGCCATCGGGATTGATGCTCAGCGAAATGGTCACGCCCGCGCCTTTGGCCTCGAAATAGTTGTCGTTGAATTTCTTCAATTTGGCTTCCTTGCCATTGATGTAGATCGGCCCGCCCTCATCGGCGTGAACTTCGATCTTGCCCGGGCAAGTGGCATTGAGCATCGGAATGCCAGCGTAGGCCACTGATGCGATGAGCAACAAAGGTGCTGCCAGCAACAAAGATTTCATGGAAAGCTCCTTGGTTTCGGCGACATGCCGCGCTGTCAGCAATAACCCAAAATCGCCCATCCCACCAGTGTCACCGTTGTCGCGGGGGGTCAGGTATTGGTTTTTAACTTCGTCCACAACCGCGTCGTCAGCCGCGCAATCGCTGCCGGCAGTTCTTCGACGGTGAACAATTTGTCCATCACTTCTTTTGGCGGATAAATCGCCGGATCGCCGATCACGTCCTGATTGAGAAACTCATTGGCCGCCGCATTCGGATTGGCGTAATGGATGCTGTTGCTGATGTTGGCAATTACCTTCGGTTCGAGCAGGTAGTTCATGTAGGCGTAGCCGTTCTTTTCATGCGGCGCGCTTTTCGGCATGACCATCATGTCGAACCACAACGTCGTGCCTTCGGTCGGTATCGAATAGGCGATGTCGATGCCGTTTTTGGCTTCCTTGGCGCTCGCCGCCGCTTGAACAATGTCACCGTTGAAACCGATCACCGCGCAGACGTTGCCGTTGGCCAGGTCGCTGATGTATTTCGAGGCGTGGAAATACTGGATGTACGGGCGGATTTTCAGCAAGGCCTGCTCGGCTTGTTTGTAGTCGGCCGCTTCGTGGCTGTGCGGCGGCAAGCCGAGGTAGTTGAGGGTGATTGGCAGCACCTGTGTCGGGTTGTCGATGATCGCCACACCGCACTGGCTCAGCTTCTTGATGTTCTCTTCGTCGAAAAACATCTTCCACGAGCGAGTGATATCGGTATTGCCGAAGATCGCTTTGATTTTTTCGACGTTGTAGCCGATGCCGGCCGTGCCCCACATGTACGGGTAGCCGTACTGATTACCCGGATCGTTGACTTCGAGTTTCTTCATCAGCACCGGGTCGAGGTTTTTCCAGTTCGGCAGTTGCGACTTGTCGAGTTTCTGGATCGCCCCGGCCTTGATCAGTCGCGAGAGAAAGTGGTTCGACGGGCTGACCACGTCATAACCGGTGTTGCCGGTCATCAACTTCGACTCCAGCACTTCGTTGCTGTCGTGGATGTCGTAAGTGGTCTTGATGCCGCTGGTCTGGGTGAAATTGGCCAGCGTGTCCGGGGCGATGTAGCTGTTCCAGTTGGAAATATTCACGGTTTCGTCGGCACAAGCGGCCGCCGACGTTGCAGCGAGGGCGATCGCCAGGGTGAGCGTATTGATGCGCATGTTCTATCACCTGAAAGGAAGTGGCTTTTGTTCTTCTGCGGTACGCGGATTTTCAGATTTCTGTTCTGGCCCTGACCGCCTCCACGCGCATGCGAAGCATGGCACCGATGTCGAAGAAAGGACGCGGCGGCAACCAGCCGGGTTCGGCGCGCTGCATCACCGATTGCAGCAGTGGCGAGTCAACGCCCGAGGCCAGTTCTGCCAGGAGTCGGCCCCACAAGGTTCCGCGCGCAACGCCGGAACCGTTGCAGCCCGCCACGGCGTACACGCCCTCTTCCACCCGGTCGAAATACGCCTGACCGCTGCGGGTAGCGCTCAAATGACCGGTCCAGGTGTATTGAATGTCGCGCTCGTCGAGGAAGGGAAAACGCCGCTGCAATCCAAGCACATGGTGCTGGCGACGTTGCGCGAGTGCGCCGTTGGACAGGTCGCGCGTGCGGTATTCGGCGGTGTTGCGGATCATCACGCGGCGATCCGGGGTCAGGCGCACGGTGGCGCCGAGCGGCCGGGTCGAGAGCACGCCCCACGGCTCGACCGCGCCAATCGACTGAAACTCGTGATCGGTCAGCGGCCGCGTCAGGCTGGCGCTGAGTTCCATGGGGAATGTACCGCTGTCGTTGATGCCGACCCGAGGAATAAACGCGTTCAGGCACACCAGCACTTTCTTCGCTGCAACGCTGCCGTTCGCCGCGTTGGCGCGCAGCCCGCCCTGACTCAGACGCTCGACACTGGCGATGTCGGTGTCCTCATACACGGTGATGTTGCCCGGCAGTGCGTTGAGCAAACCTTTTACATACTTGGCCGGTTGCAGCAGCGCATTGCCGTGGCCACACCAGATCGCGGCGGCGTAGTGACGGGTACCGAGCTTTTGCGCCAACTGTTCGCCCTGCAGAAATTCGGCCCGGGCACCGAGCGCGCGCAACGTCGCCAGTTTGGCCTCGACATGATCAAGCTTGGCCGCGTCGTTGACCGCAAAGTAATAACCGCTGTCGCGAAAGTCGCACTCGATGGCGTGCTGGCCGATGCGCTGACGGACTTCTTCGCTGGCCGCCCGGGAAATCATCGTGTCGGTTTCAAATCCGGCAAACCCGGCGGTGCCGATCAATTCACTGTGCGCCGGGTGTTCATGAGCAACGACGAACCCCGAGTTACGCGCCGACGCGCCTTGCGCCGCGCGCTGCCGGTCGACCACGACGATGCGCGCCTGCGGGTGCATGTCGGCGAGCGTGTGTGCGGCACTGAGTCCGGTAATTCCGGCGCCAATCACCAGCCAATCGGCCTTCTGCGCGCCGCTCAGGCGACCGCGCTCCGGCGAATGGCCAGCCTGCGCGATCCAGCCGCATATGTTTTCCATGCATCACCTCATAGGACTGTCGTTCAACGGCTTGCCTCTGTGTAAAGTGCATGCGTGAATCGCATGGACACCTTGAGAAGATCGCCGCCAGAGCTAGAATCTATAAGGTCTTCGTCAGACCGACCAACGTTATAAAATCATCGAGCCATTCTGAAATCGCATGGATAAAATTCGCCACGTACCGTCCCTGCAAGCCATGCAGGCACTGGTCGAAGTCGCCGATTGCGGCAGCTTCACCTTGGCGGCGCAGAAGCTGTGCCTGACCCAAAGCGCGGTCAGTCGGCAAGTTCAGCAACTGGAAAGCCACTTCAATGTCGCGCTGTTTATCCGTACCAGCCGCAGCCTGCGCCTGACCGCAGAAGGCGAGCAGGTGCTGGCCAGCGCGCGCAGCATTCTCGAACAACTGAAAAGTCTCGAAGAGCGCCTCGCCCCACAGGAGCGGCCATTCCGCATCCGCATGCACGTGTCACTGGCGGTGCGCTGGCTGCTGCCCAAACTCAGCGACTTTTACCTCAGCCATCCCGAGGTTTCCTTGGCGATTGAAACGGTCGCCACCGAAGTGGTTGAGCCGGCCAGCGACAGCGACGCGTACATTCTGTATCTGCCGCAAGCGACCAGCGACCCGGCGTATCTGACGCTGTTTGAAGAAACGCTGGTGCCGGTGTGCGCGCCCAATCTGCCGGGCGCACCGCGATCAGTGGACGAGTTGCAGCGTTTTGCCTTGCTGCATCGCTCGGCTGATCGTCAGGCGTGGTTCGAATGGCTGGCGGCGAATAATGGAAAACCGCTGGAGGATTACCGACACATCCCGTTCAACCTTGATGAGTTGGCACTGGATGCGGCGGCGCGGGGGTTGGGCGTGGCGGTCACTGACATGACGCTGGCGGCGGAATCGCTGGAGCGCGGTGTGTTGGTGGTGCCGTTCGGCCCACCGCTGAAAACCGGCGGCATTTATTCGCTGTGCCTGCAGCCGTCAGCGGCGACGCATCCGGCGTGTGCATCGGTGATGCAATGGTTCACCAAACAAACCCTCAACCCCCAATCCCCGTAGGAGCTGCCGAAGGCTGCGATCTTTTGATCTTGCCCTTAAAAAACCAGATCAAAAGATCGCAGCCTTCGGCAGCTCCTACAGGTGTTCCGAGAAGGTCTGCAGGTAGGCGAGCAGGTTGTCGAGTTTCTCTTCATCGCTCAGGCCCCAGAAAATCATCCGCGTGCCTGGCACCACGCCTTTCGGGTCTTTGAGATACGCCCTCAACGTGTCGGCATCCCAGGTCACGCCGGAGTTTTTCATCGCGTCGGAATAGACGTAATTGGCCGAAGTACCGGCAGGCCGACCGACGATGCCGTTGAGTTCCGGGCCGAAACCGGGACGGGCCGACTCACCGACCTGATGGCAACCACCACACAAACGCGGGAAGATTTTTGCCCCTGCTTCAGGGTCGCCGGCGGCTTGGGCAGTTGAACAGGTGGCGATCAGGCTCAAGGCCAGGGACAGTAAAGCAGTGGTTTTCATCGCACGATCCAAAAACAGGCGCTACACAATTGCGGCAAGCCTAACATTTTGTGCAAGGCAGTTTTTTACAGGTAAGCGCCGATGATCTTTCTGACAGTGATCAATGCCTGACGCAAAACGGCCATGTCCACCGAGCCCAGCGCCAGCCGAATCGCGTGCGGCACATGGGCGGACACCGCAAACGGTTCGGCCGTGGTGACGGAGATCTGATGCTGCTGCAGTTCCACGACGATCTGATCGGCGCGCACATCTTCCGGCAGTGGCAGCCATAAAAAGTACGAAGACGGATGGCCGATGCACGACAGCCCTTTGAGCAATTCCGCGGCCAAGGTTTGCCGTGCTTTGGCGTCATTGCGCTTCTGTTCCTCAAGCTCAATGACGGTGCCATCGTCGAGCCAGCCGCAGGCAATTGCAGTCATCACGCCGGGCGTGTTCCAGGTCGTGGCGCGAATGACGCGTTCCAGCGCCGGCACCATCCCCACGGGCGCGGCGATAAATCCGACGCGCAAACCGGTGGCGATGTTTTTCGACAGTCCGGACACGTACACAGTGCGCTCGGGCGCCAGATCAATCAGCGGGCGCGGTGGGTTTTCCACCAGAAAGGCGTAGGCCGCGTCTTCGATGATTGTCAGATCATGTCGTCGGGCGATCGCCACCAGTTGTTCACGTTGATCAATCGGCATTACCCAACCCAGCGGATTGTGCAACGTCGGCATGCTGTAAACGGCGCGCACCGCACGCTGACGGCAGAGCTTGTCCAGCGCAGGCAGATCCGGGCCGTGTTCGGTCGTCGGGATCGCCACCACTTCTAGGTGCAACGCTTCGGCCAGCACTTTGAACCCGGAATAGGTCAACGCGTCAGCGGCAATCACATCACCCGGTTTGAGCAACGCCATCAGCGTCACCGCCAGCCCTTGCTGCGCACCGTTGACGATCAGCACTTGCTCGGCCTCGACCTGCACGCCACGGCTTAGCAGATGTTGCGCAACCGACGCGCGCTCATGAGCGCGACCGGCGTGCGGCTGATAACGCAGCAACGCTTCGAGATCGCCCGACAACGCCAACTGCCGCAGCGCCGTGCGCAACAGATCCGCCTGACCGGGCAACGACGGGTAGTTGAAATTGAGGTCGATCATGCCGACCGCGACATCCTTCTGATCGATGCCCTGGCCCGGTGACAACGAGGTTTCCCGCACAAAAGTGCCGCGCCCGGCCTCGCCACTGACCAGGCCCATCGCCTCCAGTTCGGCATAAACCCGTGAAGCGGTGACCAGCGCCAGCCCTTCGCTCGCCGCCAATTGCCGGTGCGTCGGCAGGCGCGTGCCTGGCGATAGGCGACCCGAGCGAATGTCATCGGCGTAAGTATCAACCAGCGTCTTGTATCGGGAGCGCGGCATGTCGGCTGTATCCATGACAATTCTTTGATTGTCCTGATTCTCAGCCATAGGATTCAAATGACGCAACCCCACTTTTGAGCGCGCCCCGATATGGAACGAACCTCGAATCTGACAAACCCGGCACTGGAAAAAACCAGCGGCTGGATCAACGGCTTTATTGGCGTGGTGATTTTCAGCGGTTCGCTGCCAGCCACGCGATTGGCGGTGCTGGAATTCGACCCGGTGTTTCTCACGGTATTGCGTGCCGCCATCGCTGGGGTATTGGCCGTGGCACTGCTGTGGCTGTTTCGCGAACGGCGCCCCACACGCGATCAGTGGCTGTCGTTGTTCATCGTGGCGATGGGCGTGGTGCTCGGATTTCCGCTGCTGACTGCGTTGGCTTTGCAACACGTGACGTCAGCACATTCGATTGTCTTTGTAGGATTGCTGCCACTGGCGACAGCGATTTTCGGCGTGTTGCGCGGTGGTGAACGGCTGCGTCCGGTGTTCTGGATTTTCTCGGTACTCGGCAGTGCGCTGGTGGTGGGGTTTGCGATCTCTCAAGGCCTGACCGCTTCGCCAACCGGCGACTTGCTGATGTTGGCCGCCATCGTCGCCTGCGGTCTGGGCTACGCCGAAGGGGCGAAATTGTCGCGCAGCCTCGGCGGCTGGCAGGTGATTTGCTGGGCGCTGGTGTTGTCGTTGCCGCTGATGGCGGTGCTCAGTCTGTGGCTGGCGCCCGCTTCGTTCAGCACCATCAGCCTTTCGGCATGGTTGTGTCTGGGCTACGTGTCGCTGTTCAGCATGTTGATCGGTTTTGTGTTCTGGTATCGCGGCCTGGCGCAGGGCGGGATTGCGGCGGTGGGTCAGTTGCAGTTGTTGCAGCCGTTTTTTGGTTTGGCGCTGGCGGCGACGTTGTTGCATGAACACGTCAGCGTCGGCATGCTCGCGGTGACGTTGGGCGTCATTCTGTGTGTCGCCGGGGCGAAGAAGTTCGCCAAATAATCCCTAAGCGCCAGCCTTCCACTCGCGCGGGCTGAGCCCGGTCTTGCGGCGAAACGCGCGAGCCAGCGCCGAAGGGCTTTCGTAACCGACCTCTGCGGCGATCAGCGCAATTGGCTTGCCCTCGCGCAAACGTTTCTGCGCCAGGCTGACCCGCCAGCTCAGCAGATAATCAGCCGGCGTCTGCCCGACCACGCGGCGAAACTGCTCGGCAAAACTGGCGCGCGAGAGGTTGGCGACGCTGGCCAGTTCGGCCACGCTCCACGGTTTATGCGGTTGCTCGTGCATCTGGATCAAGGGCCGCGACAAACGCGGATCGGCCAGCCCGGCCATCATCCCCGGTTGTTGATCGCGACTGCTGATGAGGTGGCGCAATAGCAGAATCACCAGCAGTTCAAACAGCCGATCCATCACCGCAACCCGCCCGCAATGTCCTTCGAAGGCTTCCTTGAACAACCATTCCAGCGTGCTGCCGAGTTCGGGAATGGCGCTGAGTTTCAGCACCAGATAATCCGGCAACGCGGTGGCGAGTGCATTGCCCGAACCGCCGTCGAACGTCAGCGTGGCGCAGACCACGCGGGTGTCCATGGACTCGTCGGCAGACATTCGATGGGGAAACGGTCGCGGAAAGAAAATCAGCGAGGGTTCACTCAGCCTGAGCTCGCGTTCGTTACCCGGCCTGAGCAGCAACTCGCCCGCCTGCAACAGATGCACATGCCCGCACGGCTCGCCCTCATGCACGCTGATGCCGCAAAACGCGCCGCTGTGAAAGGTGCCGGCATTCACACCGAAGTGGCTGAGCAAAGTAGAAAGGCGATCCATTGGGCGACTCCTGCGGGCGAATCTGGACGATCTGCCGCATATCGTCGACGATTTGCCGCCAAAGCACCAGTTGCGCTCACTAACATTCATTCCATCGCCGACGCAGTTCGCGCCGGACTTTCGGAGAATCACCATGAGCCGCATCAACGCCATCAGCCTCGAAACCGCCACCGACGCCACCCGCACCGTGCTGGAAGGTGTGAAGAAGAAAATCGGTTTCCTGCCAAACCTGTTCGCCACGCTGGCCAAGGCGCCGGTCGCGCTCGACACCTACGTGCAAGCGTCAGCGACACTGGGCAAATCGTCGCTCAGCGCCAAGGAAAAAGAAGCGGTGTACCTGGCGACCTCGCAGGTTAACGGCTGCGATTATTGCCTGGCGGCGCACACCTTTTTCGGCAGCAAGGCCGGGTTGTCGGCCGAGGACATCGTCGCGGCGCGCCAAGGTGAGTTGAACGCCTATGCCGCCCTCGCCTATCAATTGACGGAAAGCCGTGGCCATTTGAGTGACGAACAAATCGCCGCCGCTCGCGCTGCGGGGATTGATGACAGCAAGATCATCGAGGTGATTGCCGTGGTGGCGGTGCAGACCTTGACCAACTACCTGAATAACGTGGCGCTGACCGAGATCGACTTCCCGGCCATCGACGCCTGATTAGAAGACCCGTGTAACCCTTGTGTTGAGGGGATTTAGCGAAACGTCGCACTGCCCCGTTGGATTGCGGAGCGATCCCTCTTTTAACTAGAAAACAGGGGCCTGCTGCGCAGTCCAACGGGGATAAATCCCCTCGCCACAAGTCCACATTCATCACAAACTCGTCTAAGCGACGTGCGTCACTCGTGATCGACGCCGGCGCGCTTGAGCAGTTTTTTGCAGCGCTCGGACAAGTGAAACACCTGCAGATCCTTACCCGCTTTGGCGTAACGCTCACGCAAGGTTTTCAGCGCGGCAATCGCCGAGTAATCGACAAAGCTCAGATGCCGACAATCGAGGGTGACTTTTTGCGGATCGGTCGCCGGGTCGAACTGGTTGAGGAACGGCGTGGTCGAGGCGAAAAACAGCGTGCCGTGCAGGCGATAGAGTTTGCTGCCATCCGCTTCCAAATGCTCATCGGCGTACAACTCGCGCGCCTGCTGCCAGGCGAAATTCAGCGCAGCGATGATGATGCCGCACAGCACAGCGGTGGCCAGATCGGTGAACACGGTGATGGTGGTCACGGCGATGATCACCAGCACATCGTTGAGCGGGACTTTGTTGATGACGCGCAACGAAGCCCAGGCGAAAGTTTGCTGCGAGACAACGAACATCACCCCGACCAACGCCGCCAGCGGAATGCGCTCGATCAACGGCGACAGAAACAGGATAAACAACAGAATCAGCACACCCGCCACGACGCCGGACAAGCGCCCGCGCCCACCGGAGCTGAGGTTGATCACGGTCTGGCCGATCATCGCGCAACCGCCCATGCCGCCGAATGCGCCCGAGACCATGTTCGCCGCGCCCAACGCCACGCATTCACGATCCGGGTAGCCACGGGTTTCGGTGATTTCGTCGGTGAGGTTCAGCGTCAGCAGGGTTTCCAGCAGCCCGACCAGCGCCATCAGAATCGCGTAGGGGGCGATGATGCGCAGGGTTTCGAGAGTCCACGGGATGTCCGGCAGAGCGAAAGTCGGCAGACCACCGGCGATGTGCGCCATGTCGCCGAGGGTGCGGGTCGGCAGGCCGAACAGATAGACCAGCAGGCCGACGCCAAGAATCGCCACCAGCGCCGGCGGCACCGCTTTGGTCAGGCGCGGCAGGATGTAAACGATCGCCATGGTCAGCGCTACCAGCCCTGCCATCAGGTACAACGGCGTGCCGCTGAGCCATTCCTCACCGTTCTTGAAATGCTCCAGTTGCGCCAGGGCAATGATGATCGCCAGACCGTTAACGAACCCGAGCATCACCGGGTGCGGCACCATGCGCACCAGTTTGCCCAAGCGCAGCAAACCGAACGTCATCATGATCAAACCGCCGAGCAGCACGGTCGCCAGTAAATACTGCACGCCGTGTTGCACCACCAGCGCAACAATCACCACCGCCATCGAACCCGCCGCCCCGGAGACCATACCGGGCCGACCGCCGAACAACGCAGTCAGCGTACAAATGATGAAAGCGCCGTACAGGCCCATCAGCGGATTGAGGTGTGCCACCAGCGCGAAGGCGATGCATTCGGGCAACAGGGCAAACGAGGTGGTGAGTCCGGCCAGGACATCGGCGCGCAGACGAATCGGTTTCATGGCTTACCTGACTGAGCGGCCAACGTCGGTGACCGCAGGTGTTCGGGGAAAAGTGGGTTGCGGATGTTACGGAATTGTCCCCGCAGCGGCCAGTGATCGCTGACAGTTATCGACCTGCGCTTTATGCTGGTGCGCTCAGTCTTCATCGAGTTCGAACATGTCTGCATTTTTAACCGCTCGCGAAGTTTGTCAGCGTTTGCGTGACGCGGCGCTTGAGGTGCTCACCTTTAAAGTAGGCGAGGCGCCCTCCGCCTCCGGGCTGGTTGCCGTCGATATCGAGGGCTGGCGCTTGCTGCTGGATTTTGACGGCGGCCGATTGCATCACTGTGAATACGCACGCGATACCGATGGGCGCGAAGGCGCGCTCGAGGGCTGGCAGCGTTATGGCACTGATCCGGTGAGTTTGCTCAGCACGTGGGAATTGGCGCAGATCGAGCGGCTACTCGCGCAATCCCCTCAGCCCTGACGCAAGTCGAGCACGTAAGTGTAATAACCGGTGTCGCGCACATACCCCAACGACTCGTACAAACCCTGCGCGGTGACGTTGTCGGTGGCGGTTTCCAGCACCAACCCCTTCGCGCCGGTTTCCAGGGCAAACGCGCGGGCGGTGTTCATCAGCAATCGGCCAACGCCGCGACCCCGGGCGGCTGGCGTGGTGAACAGATCGCTGAGCAGCCAGGTGCGGTGGGCGTCGATGGAGGAAAACGTCGGGTACAACTGCACAAATCCCAGCGCTTCACCGTGCTCGTCCTGCGCCAGAAAAATCGCTGACTCCCCAGCCGCCATTCGTTCGGCGATGAAGGCGCGCGACTGTGCCAGATTCGACGGTTGCTCGTAGAAGCCTCGATAGGCGTCGAATAACTGCGCCACCGCCTCCAGCTGTGCGGTATCGGCGCGCAATGCCTTAATCGTCATGACCCCTTCCTCGTTTATTCAATGATCGAAGCAGCATAGCGCTGTCTGTCGAGTAAGCTGGCTTCACCGCTATATAGTTTTGTATATTGCGAAACCGAAATCGCCAGAATCTTTCCATGTTGTCCATTCAGACCGTGTTTTCATGAGCGCCATCCGCGTACGCAACGAGCAGTTGATCCTCAACGCTGCCAGTGAAGAATTCGCCGCCAACGGCTTCGACGCCACCCAGACCCGCGACATCGCCGCCCGCGCCGGCGTGCCCAAGGCGAACCTGTATTACTACTTCCAGACCAAGGAAAACCTCTACTCGAAAGTCTTGCTGGGGTTTGTCGAACCGTTGCTGGAGGCGTCGGCGGTGCTGCGTGAAAGCGATGATCCGCTGGTGGGTTTGCGCGCTTACGTCGCTGCGCGGATTCGTATTGCCCGCGAGCATCCGGCGATTGCCAAGGTTTTCAGTGGAGAGTTGTTGCTCGGCGGGCGGCAGTTGCCCGACGAGTGCCGCGACCTGCTGCACGCTGAAGCGCGACGGAATGTCGAGTGTCTGCGCAGCTGGATCGAGCGCGGTTTGCTGGCACCGGTGGATCCGGAGCATTTGATGCTGTTCATCTGGTCGGCGACGCGCACGTATACCAACATCGGCTGGCAGATGGGCCGAATCATGGAACGCGAAGAGCCGCTGGATGAGGATTACGAACGGGCGGCGGAGACGATTACGCGGTTGGTGCTGGAGGGGGTTGTGGCGCCGAGGGTTGGGGAGATTCGCGGGGTGTTGTTTGCGACTTGAACCGCAGAATGACCGCAGTACATCTGCAAACACAACCCCTGTAGGAGCTGTCGAGTGAAACGAGGCTGCGATCTTTGATCATGATTTTCAAGATCAACAGATCGCAGCCTCCGGCAGCTCCTACAGGGGGTGTGGTGTTTTCAAAACGTAATGGTTGCGGCGGGTTTTACGTCGATGCGGGCGACGGAGCCGGTCAGGTGCGCGAGGTCTTTGTTGTGTTCGGCGATGATGTCGTCGGCGCTCATCGGGCCGTTGTCGACGGTGGAATGTGCGTCAGCGGCGAGCACTACGTCGTAGCCCAGTTGATGGGCCTGGCGCACGGTCGCGTTGATGCAATAGTCGGTTTGCAACCCGCAAATGACCAAGCGTTCGAAATCCTCGCTCGGCAGCAGTTTGCGTAAATCAGTCTGATAGAACGAATCGGGCGTGGTCTTGCGCACGCGTAAATCCTCGCTCGACGTTTCCAGCCCTTCGGCCAGTTGCCAGCCTTCCGCACCACGAGCCAACGGACTGTCCTTTTCTTCATGCTGAATCAGCACCACCGGTACCCCGGCCGTGCGCGCTCGGCGGCTGAGGCCGTTGATGGTGTCGATCACCCGGTGAATGTCATGGCACTCATACTCGCCCGAGCAGAGAGCTTGCTGGACGTCGATGATCAGCAATGCGGTGGTCATGATGAGCCTTCCTTGATCAGTCCTTGAAACAGGGGCGGACATGAGCCCGCCCCGTTTTACGCGCCTTAGTAACCCAATGACAACCCGGTATTACGCCGAGGATCGTTGGCGCCGTAGAAGCGGTTTTTGCCAACCGGCTTACCGCCCAGCGACGGTGCGCCGACCAGAATCGCGGCGATATGGTTGGCATCCTGCGGGCCGGCAAACTTGTGGCCCCAGCTCTCGAGAATCTTCTTCGTGTCGGGACTCGCCGCGAAGTCTTCGAGGTTGGTTTCCTCCGGCATCCACTGCTGGTGGAAGCGCGGCGCATCGACTGCTTCCTGCAGGCCCATGCCGTAGTCGATGACGTTGAGCATGGTCAGCAAGGTCGCGGTGATGATCCGGCTACCGCCCGGCGTGCCCACCACCATCACCACTTTGCCGTCTTTGGTGACGATGGTCGGGCTCATCGACGACAGCGGTGCCTTGCCCGGCGCGATCGCGTTGGCTTCGCCCTGCACCAGACCGTACATGTTCGGCACGCCGACCTTGGAGGTGAAGTCGTCCATTTCATCGTTGAGGATCACCCCGGTCTTGCTCGCCATCACGCCCGCGCCGAACCAGTCGTTGAGGGTGTAAGTGACCGAAACCGCGTTGCCCCACTTGTCGACGATCGAATAGTGCGTGGTGTTGCTGCCTTCATGCGGTGCGGTACCCGGTTTCAACTCGGCCGAGACGCCAGCCTTCTGCGGTTGAATCGCGTCGCGCAGTTTCGTTGCGTAGTTCTTGTCGAGCAGGTGTTCGATCGGGTTTTTGACGAAATCCGGATCACCCAGATAGCTGTTGCGATCCACGTACGCGTGGCGCATCGCTTCGATCTGATAGTGCATGCCCTGGGCCGAATGGAAGCCCAGATCCTTCATCGGATAGCCTTCGAGGATGTTCATGATCTGGCAGATCACCACACCGCCGGAGCTTGGCGGTGGCGCGGAAACCACGTGGTAGCCACGGTAATCACACTCGACCGGCGCCAGTTCGCGGGTCTTGTATTTGTCGAGGTCGGCCTGGGTGATGATGCCCTTGTTGGCCTGACTCGACGTCACGATCGCATCGGCGACCCAGCCTTTATAGAAGCCGTCGGTGCCTTTTTCGGAAATGGTGCGCAGGGTTTTAGCCAGATCCTTCTGCACCAGTTTCTGCCCGACCTGCATCGGCTCGCCGTTGTGCAGGAAGATCGAGCCGGAATCGCGAATGTCCTTTTTGAACACATCGGTGGCGTATTCCAGCAGCTCGACGTCGCCCTGCTCCAGTTCGAAACCGTCTTCAGCCAGTTTGATGGCCGGGGCGATCATGTCTTTGCGCGGCTTGGTGCCGTACTTGCTCAGCGCCAGTTCCATGCCGGAGACGGTGCCCGGTACGCCGACCGCCAAATGGCCGCGTGTGCTCAGGTCCGGAATGACGTTGCCTTCCTTGTCCAGGTACATATTGGCGGTCGCGGCCAGCGGCGCCTTTTCGCGGAAATCGAGGAAGGTCTTGCGTCCGTCGGCCAGTTGAATGGTCATGAAACCGCCACCGCCGAGGTTGCCCGCTGCGGGGTAAACCACCGCCAGCGCATAACCCACCGCGACGGCGGCATCCACCGCGTTGCCGCCGCTTTTCAACACATCGACGCCGACGTGGGTCGCCAGATGTTGCGCGGTGACCACCATGCCGTTTTCGGCGGCGACCGGTGCGACCGAGGCCGCGTGAGCCATCAGACAGCTGAGTGCCAATGAGGTCGCTATCAGCGATTTGGCCAAAGGTTCGTACTTCATGAGTCGATCTCTTTTTTGTTTTTAGGGTCTGTGCAAAACAGAGGCGAACGCTTCAAGAGCAACAAGCAGTATGGTCGCGATTGCGCATTGCGCCTCCCCGCGCAGGCAGTATGCTGAGCGCCATCAATGCCCTGAACCGGAGCTGGCCTGCATGGCTTTTACCTTCATCACCCTGCCCTCGCCCGTCGGCGAGTTGAAGCTGGTCGCGAACGGTTCACGACTGGCGGCCATCCTCTGGGAAAACGACAAACCGAACCGCGTGCGCCTCGGGCCGATGAGCGCAGCACCGGACAATCCGATCCTGATAAAAACAGCTCGGCAGCTGGAGGAATATTTTTCCGGCACGCGGGATTGCTTCGATCTGGAGCTGGATTTTGTCGGCACTGAGTTTCAGAAACAGGTGTGGGCGGCGTTGCTGACGATTCCGTTTGGCGAGACGCGCAGCTACAGCCAGATTGCCGCGCAGATCGGCAATCCTTCGGCGGTGAGGGCAGTGGGCGCAGCGAATGGGCGTAATCCGATTTCGATTGTGGCGCCGTGCCATCGGGTGATCGGTGCGTCGGGGAAACTCACCGGGTTTGCGGGCGGGCTGGAGGCCAAGGAGCATTTGCTGACGCTGGAGGGAGCTTTAACATCAAAAGATCGCAGCCCGCGGCAGCTCCTGCATTTGCAATTCGATCTCCTGTAGGAGCTGCCGAAGGCTGCGATCTTTTGATCTACTTAGCCTCGACCTGCTCCTGATACTCTTTTTCATATTGCCCGGCGAGCTGCACCTTCTGCTTCTCATTGAGCAATTTGCCGGCCATCTGGAAGAACTTCTGCTCTTCTTCCTCCAAGTGGTGATGCACCTTCTCCGACAACTTCTTCGCCGTCGCCAACCACGCCGGGCTCGACATCTCGGTCTCGTCGAGCTCTTCCATCATCTCGTCCATTTCATGGTGCTCGGAAATCGCGTGACGACTGAGGTCGACACCGGCATCGCACTCCATCAACGGAATGTAGAAGTGACGTTCTTCGGCGGTTTCGTGGGCTTGCAGTTCATCTTTGAGCAGTTTGTAAGCCTCAACCCGCTCCGGGGTGTCACCGCTGGTTTTGATCAGGCTTTTCGCGTAAGTGCGCTGGCGGTCGTGGCTTTCACGAAGGGCTTCAAAAATATTCATGGCGTGTCCTCATCAACCGCGTGCTGGAATGACGCTGTAAAAGCTAGACCGCGACGCGCGAGCGACGGTTCCACCGGTTTTGCGCAGGGACTTGGAAGCAGACCACCGGGCAGGATACGCTGGCGAATTATCCTACAAGGAAGTCCTGCATGAACTTGCGCATCGAGTTAACGCAAACACCCACGGAAGAACACCGCGCGGCCATTCTGGCGCCACTGCGCGCACATAACGTCTCCCAGGCCGGCCCATCGGCGTGGGAACCGATCGCGCTGTTGGTGCGCGACGAGCACGACGCTGTGCTCGGCGGCCTGTATGGCCATACGTTTTATCGCTGGTTGTTCATTGAATTGTTGGCCGTGCCGATTGAAGGGCGCGGTCAGGGCATCGGTTCGAAACTGATGCAGATGGCTGAAGATTTTGCGCGAGAGAAGGATTGCGTGGGGATCTGGCTCGACACCTTTTCGTTTCAGGCGCCTGAGTTTTACAAGAAGGTCGGGTATACCGAGTGCGGCGAGATTGTTGATTATCCGCTGGGGCATAAGCGGCATTTTTTCCAGAAGCGGCTTATAGGTTGAATGGACTGGCCCCTTCGCGAGCAGGCTCGCTCCCACATTGGAATGCATTCCAAATTGTGGGAGCGAGCCAGCTCGCGAAGGCGGCCGTCAATTCACCCA
>NZ_JASCPK010000107.1:0-20771 GCF_029959385.1 Pseudomonas sp. PS01303 | reverse complement strand
GTCTGATATTTCTATGTTGGGCTGATGACCCTATCGCGAGCAGGCTCACTCCTATAGGGGAACGCATTCCAATTGTAGGAGTGAGCCTGCTCGCGAAGAGGCCCTCTCAGACACAGCAAATCCCAGACAAAAATAAACCGGCCCTTGAGCCGGTTTATTTGTTTTTATCACGCTGCTTTATTTATCTGCGCCTGCCGCACCACCGCAGCCAGCCGCTTCAACCCTTCATCCAGCCGCGCCGGATCAATATGGCTGAAATTCAAACGCAAATGCCCATGATGATTATCCGGCTCCGGGAAGAACGGCTCGCCCGGCATAAACGCCACATCATTGGCCAACGCTTCATTCAATAGCGTTCGCGTATCCAGCGGTTGCTTCAACGTCAGCCAGAAAAACAGCCCGCCCTGCGGCATGTTCCAATCCGCCAAATCGGCAAAATGCGTTTCCAGTGCCGATTGAAACGCATCGCGTCGCTGGCGATAGAACCCACGCAACGCACTCAAATGCTGCTGATATTTCTCTGTGCCGATCCATTGCAGCGCCTGCCATTGGCCTATGCGGTTGGTGTGCAGATCCGCCGATTGCTTGAGTTTAAGCAGGTGCGGAAACAGATCCGGGCTGGCGATCAAGTAGCCAACGCGCAAACCCGGCAGCAGGGTTTTCGACACGGTGCCGGTGTAGATCCAGCTGGATTTCTGCAAGCGTCCGGCAATCGGTTTGGCGCTGCCGCCGTCGAAGGTCAGTTCGCGGTAGGGCTCGTCTTCGATCAAGGTCACGCCGAATTCATCGAGCAATGCGGCGACTGCTGCGCGTTTGGCTTCGCTGTAGCGCACGGCTGATGGGTTCTGAAAAGTCGGGATCAGGTAAATGAACGCCGGGCGATGTTGTTCCAGACGATTACGCAAGTGCGCCAGGTTCGGGCCGTCGGACTCTTGCGGCACGGTCAGGCAATCGGCGCCGAACAGCTGGAAGATTTGCAGTGCGGCCAGATAGGTCGGCGCTTCGAGCAGAATCTCCGTGCCTTTGTCGATGTACAGCTTGGCCGCCAGATCGAGAGTTTGCTGGGAGCCGCTGACCACCAATACCTGACTCGCCTCGCATTCCAGACCGAGCGCCCTCGCCTCGGCTGCCAGTGCTTCGCGTAATGCCGGTTCGCCTTCGCTCATGCCGTATTGACCGAGCGCCAGCGGCATGTCCGCCCATTCGACTTTCGGCAGCATGGCTTCGGCGGGCAAACCTCCAGCAAACGACATCACCTCAGGACGCTGGGCGGCGGCAAGGATTTCACGGATCAAAGAACTTTTAAGGCGCGAGACACGTTCGGAAAAAGCCATGGAGGTCACCGGTAGCGAGGGTGGTTTAAAATGAGTCAAACTGGTTGACTGAAATTACGACAGCTTGAGCGAGTACGTCAACATGCTTGACCTTAAAAACCCAACGAGCCAGCAACAGGCGATGGAAGCGTTTTTCTTCGGCTATCAGGCGTTCACCGCCAAGGCTGACGAAATGCTCGAGCGCCGCGGGTTGTCGCGGGTGCATCAGCGCATTGTGTTTTTCATCGCGCGCTATCCGAATTTGAGCGTGAAGGAATTGCTTGGCTTGCTCGGCGTGAGCAAGCAGGCGCTGAACATGCCGTTGCGGCAGTTGCAGGAAATGTACCTGGTCGACAGCGTGGCGTCGGAGGCGGACAAGCGTAAACGGCTGCTGGAATTGACGGCGGAAGGTGCGAAGTTTGAGCAGGCGTTGCGGCGTGAGCAGGTGAAGTTGCTGGAGCGGGTGTTTGCCGAGGCTGGGGAGGCGGCGGTGAATGGGTGGTTGGCGGTGAATCTGGCGCTGGGGAACAGTCAGACAGTTCTCGATTGAATGGGCCGGCCTCTTCGCGAGCAAACTTTGCTCCTACGGTTTGAGTTGCCTTGCAGGAGCAAAGCTTGCTCGCGAAGGGGCCCTCAAAGGCGATATATCCCTATCAATGGAACTTTCGTAAACAAAACCAAAAACAATATTTGCTTTATTTGTACACAAAAGCATAATCCACAGCGTGCGAGTTCCTGACCGCATGGTCAACAAATTCGCAAGTGCCTCAAAGGGCCGCTGCCACCCCTCATGGGTCCGGCCCTGGAAATAACAATAAAACTCTTGAGGAGTACTCGCTGTGGAAAGCCGCAAATCCGAAGCATCGACGCTGGATCTCTCGCCGCCATTACGCACTGGCCTGCTGGAGCGCTTGTTCAAACTCAGCTTGCATGGCACCACGGTGAAGACCGAGCTGATTGCCGGTCTGACAACCTTCATCACCATGGCTTACATCATCTTCGTCAACCCGAACATCATGGCCGATGCCGGGATTGACCACGGTGCGGCGTTCGTCGCCACCTGTATCGCCGCCGCACTGGGCTGCCTGTTGATGGGCCTGTACGCCAACTGGCCAGTCGGCCTGGCGCCGGGCATGGGCCTCAACGCGTTCTTCACGTACACCGTGGTCGGCACCATGGGCTACAACTGGGAAACCGCGCTGGGTGCGGTGTTTGTTTCCGGTGTGTTGTTCATGATCCTGACCTTCTCGCGGATTCGTGAGTGGCTGCTCAACAGTATTCCGGTCAGCCTGCGCTTTGCGATGGGTGCCGGTGTGGGCTTGTTCCTCGGTCTGATCGGCCTGAAAACCGCTGGCATTGTTGTCGACAGCCCGGCAACCCTGATCAAGCTCGGTTCCCTGCGTGAACCTGGCCCGCTGCTCGCCGCCATCTGCTTCCTGATGATTGCGATCCTCAGCTACCACAAAATCTTCGGCGCGATCCTCATCAGCATCATCACCGTAACCCTCGCCGGTTGGGGTCTGGGCATCGTGCATTACGAAGGGATCATGTCGACGCCGCCAAGTCTGGCGCCGACCTTTATGGCGATGAACGTGGCCGGCGTGTTTAACGTCAGCATGATCAGCGTGGTGTTGGCCTTCCTCTTTGTACACATGTTCGACACCGCCGGTACGCTGATGGGCGTTGCTCAGCGCGCCAATCTGGTCGGCGCTGACGGTCGCATCGAAAACCTCTCCCGCGCGATGAAAGCCGACAGTGCTTCCAGCGTATTCGGTGCGGTGGTCGGCGTTCCGCCAGTAACAAGTTACGTGGAAAGTGCTGCCGGTGTGGCCGCTGGTGGTCGGACTGGTCTTACCGCAGTGACCGTAGGTGTGCTATTTATAGCGGCAATGTTTTTCGCACCGCTGGCCGGCATGATTCCCGCTTACGCCACCGCCGGTGCATTGATCTACGTAGCAATGCTGATGATGGGCGGCATGGCCCACATCGAGTGGGACGAAGCCACTGATGCCATCCCGGCAATCGTCACCGCCATCATGATGCCGCTGACCTTCTCGGTCGCCGACGGTATCGCACTGGGCTTCATCACCTATGTGGCGCTGAAGGCCGGTACCGGCAAGTACAAGGAAATCTCCGTGAGCCTGTGGGTGCTCTGCGCGATCTTCATCGCCAAGTTCATCTTCCTGTAAGCGCTACGCGGTTCAGGCTTCAAAACGGCCTCACCCTCACGGGTGGGGCTTTTGTGCATTTTTCAGTACAACAAAAAAGGAGGAAAGTGATGAGTCTGGAAACCTGGCTGCTGTTCAGCGGCGCTGCGTTGGTGGTGATCCTGATTCCGGGGCCACTGTCATTGCTGATGATCAGCAACAGTCTGAATTACGGTTTGCGCCGTTCTTACCCGGCGTTTTTGGGTGGCGTGATTGCGTCGATCTGTTTGCTCAGTGCTTCGGCTTTGGGGTTGGGCGCCCTGCTGTTGGCGTCGGAGCAGTTGTTCAGTGCGCTGAAAATCGTCGGTGCACTGTACCTGTTCTACCTCGCCTGGCAGAGCTGGCAGCAATCGCGTCAGCCGTCGGTAGGCGCGGAAGTGCCTCAGGCTGCACCGACTCCGCGCTTTCGCACCTTGTTCGGGCGCGCGTTTGTGCTGGGCGCGAGCAATCCGAAGGACATCCTGTTCTTCGCCGCGTTTCTGCCGCAGTTCCTCAGCGCGCAGCAGCCGTTCCTGCCGCAATTGCTGATCATGATTGCCACCTGGGTGGTGCTCGATCTGTGCTGCAAACTGGCTTACGGGCTGGGTGCGCATGGGGCGGCGCGGTATCTGCGCAGTGGCAAGGGGCAGAGCTGGTTTAACCGGATCAGTGCCGGGTTGTTCAGTGGCGCGGGTGCCGCGTCCCTGTTGAGCCGCTAACAGCAAAAGCTTCGCGAGCAAGCCCGCTCCCACATTTGGAATGCGTTCCACCTGTGGGAGCGGGCTTGCTCGCGAAGGCGTCAGACCAGACACCACTATTCTCAAGGACGAAAAAAAGCCCGCAGTGTGGGCGGGCGAAAGACCAAAGAAGCTATATGCGCAGTCGCTTCCCGGTGGGGGCAGCTGCTTGGGGGTCAGCTGCCCCGGTACGTGGAATAGCTGTACGGCGAAATCAGCAACGGAACATGGTAGTGATCCTGTTCGGCAGAGATGCCGAAGCGCAGCACAACCACGTCCAGAAAGGCCGGTTCCGGCAACTGAACACCACGGGCGCGGTAGTAATCGCCCGCGTGAAACTGAACCTGATAAACGCCGGTACGATAATCATCGCCTTGCAGCAGCGGTGCATCGACCCGGCCATCGCTGTTGGTAATCGCACTGGCGACCAATTCCAGTTGCGAACCTTCAACGCGGTACAGCTCGACCTTGATCGAACTGCCCGGGCAACCGTGTGCAGCGTCCAAAACGTGTGTTGTCAAACGTCCCATTGATTCTGCGCGCCTGCCTGCGTGGAAGCAGTCAGACTTCGCGCCTCCCGAAGTCAGTTGAAAAGGAGACCGCACCGATTCGGAGCACGAAAAGCTGCGGCGAGCGACTGATTAAGACACTTTTCAAAAAAATTGTACACAATAAAAACGACATTTTTCACATCACCCCCGCCATTCGGGCGTTTCCCCTTGATCTGCCAGCAACGCGCCTATTCATTGAACCTCCTATCCATAAGCTGACGGGTCAGGCAGGTTTCTTGCAGGCTCACGCCAATAGCAGTAAAAGATGACAGTCGGTGAAAAATGCGAAAATTCAGGCTTACAAATTGCGATTAAAGTTGTATACAATCAGCCCATCGCTGTGACGCCAGCCTGTTCACTCACCGCCAGGCCGCCACAAAATCCCGACTTTGAACAAGTCATGAATAAGAAGGAAGACTGCAGTGAGCGCTGACTACCCACGCGACCTGATCGGTTACGGCAGTAACCCTCCTCACCCACACTGGCCGGGCAATGCCCGCATCGCCCTGTCCTTCGTACTCAATTACGAAGAAGGCGGCGAGCGCAACATTCTGCACGGCGACAAAGAATCCGAAGCCTTCCTGTCTGAAATGGTTGCTGCTCAGCCGCTGCAAGGCGCGCGCAACATGAGCATGGAATCGCTTTACGAGTATGGCAGCCGTGCCGGCGTCTGGCGGATCCTGAAACTGTTCAAGGAATTCGACATTCCGTTGACCATCTTCGCCGTGGCCATGGCCGCTCAGCGCCACCCGGATGTGATCCGCGCGATGGTCGATGCCGGCCACGAGATCTGCAGCCACGGCTATCGCTGGATCGACTATCAGTACATGGACGAAGCGCAGGAACGCGAGCACATGCTCGAAGCGATCCGCATCCTCACCGAAATCACCGGCGAGCGCCCACTGGGCTGGTACACCGGCCGCACTGGCCCGAACACCCGTCGTCTGGTGATGGAAGAAGGTGGTTTCCTCTACGACTGCGACACCTACGACGATGACCTGCCCTACTGGGAACCGAACAACCCGACCGGCAAGCCGCATCTGGTGATCCCGTACACCCTCGACACCAACGACATGCGCTTCACGCAAGTGCAGGGTTTCAACAAGGGTGACGACTTCTTCGAATACCTTAAAGACGCGTTCGACGTGCTCTACGCCGAAGGCGCTGAAGCACCGAAAATGCTCTCGATCGGTCTGCACTGCCGCTTGATCGGCCGTCCGGGTCGCATCGCCTCGCTCAAACGCTTTATCGAATACGCCAAAAGTCATGAACAGGTGTGGTTCAGCCGTCGCGTCGACATCGCGCGTCACTGGCACGAAACCCAGCCGTACCAAGGGGCCGCCAAATGAGCCGCTTTCAAACCCTGCAACCGTCGACCCTGAGCCGCGACGCTTTCGTCAAAGCTTTCGCCGACATCTACGAACATTCGCCATGGGTGGCCGAGAAGGCCTACGACCTGGGCGTGGACGCTTCGATCGACGAGATCGAAACCCTGCACCAGCGCATGAGCGACATCCTGTTGAGCGCCGATCACGCCAGTCAGCTGGCCCTGATCAACGCTCACCCGGACCTGGCCGGCAAAGCTGCCGTCCAGGGCCAACTGACCGAAGCCAGCACCAATGAACAAGCTGGCGCCGGTATTCACCAATGCACGGCCGAAGAGTTCCAGCGCTTCACCGAGCTGAACGACGCCTACAAAGCCAAGTTCAAGTTTCCCTTCATCATGGCGGTAAAAGGCAGCAACCGGCATCAGATCCTCGCGGCGTTCGAAACGCGCATTCACAACTCGCAAGACACCGAGTTCAAGTGCGCGCTGGCGGAGATCAACAAGATTGCCCTGTTCCGTTTACTGACCCTATAGCGAGCCTGGCCCGAGAAACCTCTAGAACGCTTGTGTTTCCCAGGGCCCTGCAAGCATCCCCAGCCACTTATTTAAAGGCAGACAAGAAGAATGAAAGCTTACGCCGTACCTTTCGAGAAGTTCGTCAACCTGGCCGATGCCCGTCTGGGCACCAAAATCATCTCGGTCACCGATGACTGGTTCGCAGACGCCAATCGTCTGTTCCAACCGACCCCGGCCGTATGGAAGGAGGGCGTGTTCGATGACAACGGCAAGTGGATGGACGGCTGGGAATCGCGCCGCAAGCGCTTTGAAGGCTTCGACAGCGCAGTGATCCGTCTGGGCGTACCGGGCTCGATCAAAGGCGTGGACATCGACACTTCATTCTTCACCGGCAACTTCCCGCCATCGGCCTCGCTGGAAGCGTGCTTCCTGGCCTCGGGCGAGCCTGATGACAACACTCAGTGGACTGAAGTGCTGTCGGCCGTCGAGCTGCAGGGCAACAGCCACCACTACCACGAAATCAGCAACGACCAAGCGTTCAGCCACCTGCGCTTCAACATCTACCCGGACGGCGGTGTTGCCCGTCTGCGCGTGTACGGTGTGCCGCATCGCGACTGGTCGGCCGTTGGCGACAACGAGCAAGTCGATCTGGCAGCAGCCCTCAACGGTGGCCGCGCCCTCGCCTGCTCCGACGAACACTTCGGCCGCATGAGCAACATCCTCAACCCGGGCCGTGGCATCAACATGGGCGACGGCTGGGAAACTGCACGTCGTCGTACGCCGGGCAATGACTGGGTCATCGTCGCGCTGGGTCACCCGGGCGAGATCGAGAAGATCGTCGTCGACACCCTGCACTTCAAAGGCAACTACCCGGACACCTGCTCGATCCAGGGCGCGTTCGTGAAAGGTGGTACTGACAGCCAGATCGAAACCCAGTCGCTGTTCTGGCGCGATCTGCTGCCAAGCCAGAAGCTGGAAATGCACGCCGAGCACACCTTCGTCGAGCAAATCAAAGCACTGGGCCCGATTACCCACATCCGCCTGAACGTGTTCCCGGACGGTGGTGTGAGCCGCCTGCGTGTACTGGGCAAGGTCGCTAAATAACACCGCAATGATCGTTCCCACGCTCTGCGTGGGAACGCATCACTGGACGCTCTGCGTCCGTTTTGGATGTGACGCGGAGCGTCACGGGCTGCATTCCCACGCGGAGCGTGGGAACGATCACTCAACGAAAAGAAGAACAGCATGCGCACACTAACGATTGAACCGCTGACCAAAGAAGCCTTCGCCCCTTTCGGTGACGTGATCGAAACCGACGGCAGCGATCACTTCATGATCAACAACGGTTCGACCATGCGCTTCCACAAACTGGCGACGGTCGAAACCGCTCAGCCTGAGGACAACGCGATCATCAGCATCTTCCGCGCCGACGCGCAGGACATGCCGCTGACCGTTTGCATGCTGGAACGCCATCCGCTGGGCAGCCAGGCTTTCATTCCGCTGCTCGGCAACCCCTTTCTGATCGTGGTCGCGCCAGTTGGCGATGAACCTGTATCAGGCTTGGTCCGCGCCTTCGTCACCAACGGCAGGCAGGGCATTAATTACCATCGCGGCGTTTGGCACCATCCGGTGCTGACGATCGAAAAGCGGGATGACTTCCTGGTGGTTGATCGCAGTGGCACAGGCAATAACTGCGATGAGCATTTTTTCAAAGAGGAAGAGCGTCTGTTCCTCGCCCCCCACCAATAAGAGAAGGTCTGATCACTCGACAACAAGAGTGACAGGCGAGAGGTAAAGACTGTGGAAGCACATCTGTTGGAATGGCTGAACCTGAGCGTGCGCTGGGTTCACATGATTACTGGCGTGGCCTGGATCGGCGCGTCGTTCTACTTCGTCTGGCTGGAGAACAACCTCAACCGCGTCAACCCGAAAACCGGTCTGGCCGGTGACCTGTGGGCGATCCACGGTGGCGGTATCTATCACCTCGAAAAATACAAACTGGCCCCGCCGGCAATGCCGGAGAACCTGCACTGGTTCAAATGGGAAGCCTACTTCACCTGGATGTCGGGTATCGCGCTGCTGTGCGTGGTGTTCTACTCCAATCCAACGCTCTACCTGCTGGCTCCGGGCAGCACACTGAGCGGCCCTGAAGGCGTGGCCATCGGTATCGGCTCGCTGTTCCTCGGCTGGTTCATCTACTCCTTCCTGTGCGACTCGGCCTTGGGCAAACGCCCTGCTCTGCTCGGCTTCATACTGTTCGTGCTGATCATCGGCGCGGCGTATGGCTTCAGCAAAGTGTTCAGCGGTCGTGGTGCGTACCTGCACGTCGGCGCGATCATCGGCACCATCATGGTCGGTAACGTGTTCCGCATCATCATGCCGGCGCAACGCGCACTGGTGGCGGCGATTGCCGAAAACCGCACGCCGGACCCGGCACTGCCGGCCAAAGGCTTGCTGCGTTCGCGTCACAACAACTACTTCACCCTGCCGGTGCTGTTCATCATGATCAGCAACCACTTCCCGAGCACCTATGGCAGCCAGTACAACTGGTTGATCCTGGCCGGGATCGCGGTGTTGGCCGTGTTGGTTCGTCACTACTTCAACACCCGTCACGACAGCCACAAGTTTGCCTGGACTCTGCCGGTTGCAGCGGTAGGCATGATCACGCTGGCGTACGTCACCGGCCCAACGCCGATGTCGACCGCTCCGGAAGTGGCCAAGGCTCCAGCAAAAATCGAGTACCAATCGCTGCCGGAAACGGCTTTGGGTGGTGGCGCGAAACCGGCTGAAGCGGCACCGGCAGCCCCTGCCGAACCTGCTGCACCGGCACAAGCCTCCAACGCCGGCCCTGGCTTTGACAAAGTGCACAGCGTGATTCAAGAACGCTGCGCGGTTTGCCACTCGGCCAAGCCGACCAGTCCGTTGTTCAGCGCAGCGCCAGCGGGTGTGATGTTCGACACCCCTGAGCAGATCCGCCAGAACGCGGCGCGGATTCAGGCACAAGCGGTCACCAGTCAGATCATGCCACTGGGCAACATCACACAGATGACCCAGCAGGAACGTGACCTGATCGGCGCCTGGATTGTGCAGGGAGCCCAGACCAACTAAGCCACACAAAAGCCTGCTAACAGCAGGCTTTTGAGGTGAAGGGATTTACCTGTGGCGAGGGGATTTATCCCCGATCGGCGGCGCAGCCGTCGCAGACCCTGCAATTGCCATCTGCCTGATGTATTGCGATTGCAGGTTTTGGGGCTACTTCGTAGCCCATCGGGGATAAATCCCCTCGCCACAAAATTCCTCTACCCACACATACGAATGATGCAAAGGACAGCTGCGAGCAACCCGGCAGCTGTTCAATCACAAGAATAAAAAGATCTGAGGTGTTGCATGTCCGAGCTGTCCAAAGCGCGCATCCCCGACGCACCCGCCATTCAGCGATTGCCCCTTTTGCAACTGATCCTGGTCGGTTTGCAACATGTTCTGCTGATGTACGGTGGTGCCATCGCGGTGCCGCTGATCATTGGACAGGCCGCTGGCCTGAGTCGTGAAGAAATTGCCTTCCTGATCAACGCCGACCTGCTGGTCGCCGGTGTCGCCACCATCGTCCAGTCCATGGGCATCGGCCCGATGGGCATTCGCATGCCGGTGATGATGGGCGCCAGTTTTGCCGCTGTCGGCAGCATGGTCGCCATGGCCGGCATGCCCGGAATCGGCCTGCAAGGCATCTTCGGCGCAACGATCGCCGCCGGTTTCTTCGGCATGATCATCGCCCCATTCATGTCCAAGGTCGTACGCTTCTTCCCGCCTCTGGTGACCGGCACGGTCATCACCTCGATCGGTTTGTCGCTGTTCCCCGTCGCCGTGAATTGGGCGGGCGGCGGTGCAGGCGCTACGCAATTCGGTTCACCGATTTATCTGGCCATCGCCGCCCTGGTGTTGGGCACCATTCTGCTGGTGCACCGCTTCATGCGCGGTTTCTGGGTCAACATTTCCGTACTGATCGGCATGTGCTTCGGCTACATCCTGTGCGGCGTGATCGGCATGGTCGACCTCAGCGGCATGGCCAACGCGCCATGGATTCAGTTCGTTACCCCGCTGCATTTCGGCATGCCGAAATTCGAACTCGCGCCGATCCTGTCAATGTGTCTGGTGGTGGTGATCATCTTCGTGGAATCCACCGGGATGTTCCTCGCGCTGGGCAAGATCACCGGCCAGGAAGTCTGCCCACGGATGCTGCGTCGCGGCTTGCTGTGTGATGCCGGCGCCTCGTTTGTCGCCGGGTTCTTCAACACCTTCACCCACTCCTCGTTCGCGCAAAACATCGGCCTGGTGCAGATGACCGGCGTGCGCTGCCGCTCGGTGACCATCGTTGCCGGTGGCTTGCTGATCGTGCTGAGCCTGCTGCCGAAAGCCGCGTTCCTGGTGGCATCGATTCCACCGGCAGTACTCGGCGGCGCAGCGATTGCAATGTTCGGCATGGTCGCCGCGACCGGCATCAAGATTCTGCAAGAAGCCGACATCGGTGACCGTCGCAACCAGTTGCTGGTCGCGGTGAGCATCGGCATGGGCCTGATCCCGGTGGTGCGCCCTGAGTTCTTCGCGCACCTGCCGCTGTGGATGAGCCCGATTACCCACAGCGGCATCGCCATGGCAACGCTCAGCGCGCTGACGCTGAACCTGCTGTTCAACATTCTCGGCGGCAAAGAGCGCGCGGCCATCAACGACTGCCACGCACACCAGCACTAAAGCAACACCGAAGTACTCCTGTAGGAGCAGAGCTTGCTCGCGAAGAGGCCAGGTCAGCCACCATCAATGTTGAATGACCCACCGCTTTCGCGAGCAAGCTCTGCTCCTACAAGGGCAAGCAACAGCTCTGCGCCTCAAACAATAAAAACAAGAGGGAGCAACAGATGATTCGTACACAGACAAACATGCTGTTGGGTGGTGGCCTGCTGGCCGCGAGTCAAGCCATGGCTGGCGATTTACTGCTGTGGCAAACCAATAGCCTCAGCTACCTGTACGGCAAGAATTTCGCGATCAACCCGTCGATTCAGCAGACGGTCACGTTCGAGCACGCCGACAAGTGGAAATACGGCGACAACTTTCTCTTCGTCGACAAAATCTTCTACAACGGCGAAGAAGACCGCAACAAAGGCCCGCACACCTTCTACGGCGAATTCACCCCACGCTTCTCGTTCGGCAAGATCTTCGACCAGAAGATCGAATTCGGCCCGATCAAAGACGTGCTGCTGGCGATGACCTACGAGTACGGCGAAGGTGAAAGCGAGGCCTACCTGATCGGCCCGGGCTTCGACCTCAAGGTGCCCGGCTTCAACTACGTCACCCTCAACATCTTCCGCCGCCAGACCGAAGGCCCGCGCCCCGGCGACGGCGTGTGGCAGATCACCCCCGGCTGGTCTTACAGCATTCCCGTGGGCAATTCCGACGTGCTGATCGATGGCTATCTGGATTGGGTGGTCGACAACGACGAGAACTCGCGCGGCACTTACCACGCCAACCTGCACATCAATCCGCAGATCAAATATGACCTCGGCAAAGCCCTGGGCTGGAGTCAGAAGCAGTTGTACGTCGGCACCGAATACAGCTACTGGAAGAACAAATACGGCGTCGAAAGCAGCCACAACCTCGACACCAATCAGAACACCGCCAGCCTGCTGGTGAAGGTGCATTTTTAAGATGACCCGCAACCGTGCCCCATACCTGTCGTCGGTGCTCTGTTGCGGGGCACTTGAGAGCTGGCCGAGGAGTCAGTATTCTCCGCGGCCTCATGAATTCGGTCTAAAAAAAAGCCCGGATTTAATTCCTGACCGACGGGCCAACTTATCCCGGCCCCGGCCAGTACCGAGGCATCCCGAAAACACGCTCAATCGACTGTTTTGCAGCAGCCGACGGGCGTTTTTTTTGCTTTTCGAAAAGCCTTGGCCCAGCTCTTGCTAACACCAGCAAAGCTGACCGATTGGATGACTTTTGCAGTAACGAAAAAAGGCGCCACACCAGAGCGCCGATCTTAAAAAAAATAAACGTGGAACACCTACTTTGGGAGCAACCGAATGAAACGTACGTGCACCAGCCTGATGCTTGCGGGATCGATGTTGGCCGGCGGCCAGGCCATGGCCGATGGCCTGCTGCAATGGCAGAACAACAGCCTGACCTACCTCTACGGTAAGGACTTCAAGGTCAACCCTGCGATCCAGCAGACCGTCACCTTCGAGCACGCCGATGCGTGGAAGTATGGGGACAACTTCCTGTTCGTCGACAAGATCTTCTACAACGGTGACAAGGACTTCAACAACGGCCCGAACACCTACTACGGCGAGTTCCAGCCACGCATCTCGCTGGGCAAGGTACTCGACCAGAAGATCGAATTCGGCCCGATCAAAGACGTCCTGCTGGCGATGACCTACGAGTTCGGCGAGGGTGACACCGAGTCCTACCTGATCGGTCCAGGTTTCGACCTGGCCATCCCGGGCTTCGACTACTTCCAGCTGAACTTCTACCAGCGCCACACCGAAGGCTCGCGCCCGGGTGACAACGTCTGGCAGATCACCCCGGTCTGGTCCTACACCATTCCGGTCGGCGACTCGAACGTGCTGATCGACGGTTACATGGACTGGGTCGTCGACAACGACGAAAACAACCGTGGCGAATACCACGCCAACCTGCACTTCAACCCACAAGTCAAATACGACCTGGGCAAGGCGCTGAATTTCGGCGAGAAGCAGCTGTACGTTGGTGTTGAGTACGACTACTGGAAAGACAAGTACGGGATCGACGACACCCGTGCGTTCACCACCAATCAGAACGTGACCAGCTTCCTGGTGAAGTTCCACTTCTGATGCGGCTCATTGCATGCGGGCTTTTTCAGTACATTAAGGAAAAAGCCCGCTTGCAATTCCGATCCTAAGCAGGTGCCTTTGAAGGGTACGACTGTGTCTTTTGCTCCCTCATCTCTCGCGGATAAGGCGGTGGTGGCAGCTTCGCCGCCCCCACTAGATGAGACCAGGTTTTAACAAAATAACTTATTGCTCCTGCATCTCGAAGAAGAATATTCGTCCTTGTTGCCGCTTCTAACGTCCCACTTTTACCAATATCAAGAACCTTATTTAGCCCCAAAAGATTTTTTATCTCCAAATAGCTCAACTGCTTCTTTAATCCTGAAGCCAGCATGGAATCAAATTTACCATTTTGCATCGCCACTCCGAAATAGAAAGTAGCCTCTGGTGCGATCATTGGATACCCTCTTGCAAGGGGCACAACCTCATGACCACCAACACTAACTGCTGCGGCATGGATAAAAGCCACATCTAGTGTATCTTTGCTGTTGAGCTCTCTTTTTGAAATGACCAGACGTTCATAAGGATCTTTCGGTACAACACGCACACCTGAATAAAGCCTTTCGTCACCACGTCCCTTATCTTTCGCCTCGCCGATATAGGGCCGCTGAACCAACAACACCGCCTCAGGGCCTTCGTAGTAATTCGCCAAGACCGCTTTCACCCTCTCTAACTCGTTTACTAACCTGTTAAGATCCACCTTACTACCGAACGTATTTTTAACATATTCCAATGCTAGAATATCTGCTTTCACGGCCCCATCTTTTGATCCTAACGAAGAGATCGCCATGTCAACTTCCGCCATTGCTAAAGCCAACCCTCCAATCACCGTATTTGTTATATTTTCCCCCATCACCCCGGACTGCTCGCTTAAATAACCTATCGGCTTATATCTAGAGTTAAACGTATCTTCTTCCCAAAACAATCCTTGACCGTCACCACGGATAACAGGCTCATTCCCACAAAACAAAAACACATTCAAACCATTCACGTCCCCTGCGGGATCCGTGCTCACCCATCGCTGTAACCAAGGCGCGTAATAGCGATAACCATAGTAATAAAGCCCCGTCAAATCCCTCTCTTTTCCCGAATAACGAATTGTTTTGTACTTCGCCTGAACCTCGCTACCCCCCGCCCACAGCGCCGTGCCGCCATACGCGTAATAAACCTCCCGACTCAGGACGCTGCCCCACTCATCCAATTCCAGAGTGCATGAGTTCAAATGATTGCTCAGGGAAAAACGCAATTGATCATTGCGCACATCCGCAGGTTTTCCGGTTTCCCAGTGCAAGGCGCGAACCTGGCTGTGCCCGGCATCAACACTGATGACATGCCGCTCTTCTCCGGTGGCGGTATCACGATGGATTTCCAGCCCCGACAAGTAGCGAACTTCAGTACTTAAAGTGCGACTGGCAGCTTGCGTAACGCCAACCTTGCGCAAGCGATGGCCGGGGCGCTCATAACAGTAATGTTCGGCATCGCCTGAACCGTCAGGACGATTGACCATCGTCACCCCACTCAACTGGTTGCGAACATCCCACGTCATCTGTTGACCGCGTAAAAGCTCCAGTTGATTGCCGTTCGCATCGAAGCCATCTGCCAGACTCGCTTTATCGGCAACGCTGCGATTGCTCTGCAACGACGTAAACATCTCGAAAGTTTCTGCATCGCTGTGGTGGCGCCTTTTCAGGTTGCCGGCCGCGTCGTAATCGAATGTCTGGACGTAATTGCGTAACTGATTGGGATCCAGTGGCGTAGTTTGCCAGCCGGGTAATGCAGGGCCATGGCTGGGTTGGCTGACTTCACTGCCCGTGGCCTCGACCAGTTGGTAAAGGCTGTCATGAACATAACGGTTAACCGGATCAATGCGCTGATTCTTGAAGTAACGCGTCGGCTGCGCAAGGTCTTGAAGCGTTACGATGTTGCCGACAGGATCGTACTCATAGTTGAAATCCTGCAGCACACCGCCCTCGCCATTGCGGGACTGCATTTGCAGCAAACGTCCGTCTTCAATGGCGTAGTGGGCAGTGCTCACTACGTCATTGCCAGTCTGCTCACTGATGCGGTTACCCGTAGCGTCGTAATGTATATCGTTGACCAGCAAACGCGGAGGTTCCAAGGAGCCAGCGAGTTTGAGTCGGGCGGCGCTTAGTTGCCCCGCCCGGTCGAACTCAAAGAATCTGACATTGCCCGCGGCATCCGTCTGGCAGCGCACTTCTGCCAAAGGACCATACGTCTGCGTTGACTTGAAAACCTCGTCCTCCAATAGGGCTGACACGGATTCGCACGACCAGTCAGGCAACTCGAGATCACGCAGAAACCGCGTCTGCTCCGATAACAGCAAACCACTCACGCCGTATTCGTCGAGGCTGCGACTGCCTGCCGGATGATCATGCCGCAAGAGTTGGCCGCACTGGTTATGCTCGGCAAACGCGTAAGAGCCATCGCCATAATCAAAACGGTCGCAAACCTTCGGTGAATCCTGCGCCAGATGCTCCGAAACAATCGTCGGCCGCTGCAGATGATCGTATTCGGTGTGCCGTTGACTCCCACGGCCGTCCCAGAAAGAGCGAGCCATACCGGCCTGATCCGTCAGAGTCAGTTGCCAGCCTGCATCAACGCTGTCCACCAATAGGGGCTGGTTTTGCAGATTGTAGGTCGTCGCGAGGTTCGGTTTCGCTGCGCCCCCCCACAATCGAGGATCCCATGACGCTATCTGCCGGCCGGCAGCATCAAAATGATTGCGGGTAATGCGAGGTTCAATGGAAGGATTTTTCGGGTGTCGACAATAGGCAACGCTTCGCACGGCCAGCCCGCGTGAGTCCAAGACAGAGAGTGCCGGCGTGTGAGTATCCGTCCATTGTTGACTGTCCATCGCTCCCCCCCTGTCCATGGGATAAAGCTAAGGACATAACCATCAGCCGTCTACTGTCATACCTGACAGGTCAAAGGGCTTCAGGCTGCCGAATTCCGAGAAATCGGCACAACTCCTCACGCTTGGCCAACGCATCCCTTCGCCCCAAATCAATCAACTCGCTGCAATACCCCGCCTCGAACAACAGATAACTCAACACCCCTGCCCCGCTCGTTTTCGTCGCCCCTGGGCCACGCAAAAACAAGCGCAACGCCGCCGGCAATTCCTGACGATGCCGCGCCGCAATCTCATCGATCGGCTGACTCGGTGAAATCACCAACACCTCCACCGGCGCCACGCCCAACTCGCGTGTCGGCGTGCCGGCGGGCATCAGATGACTGAACTGGTTGAGCCGCTGCAGCAACTCAATGTCGCTTTCCAGGCTGTCAATGAACGTGCTGTTGAGCATGTGCCCGCCGATCTGCGCGAGTGTCGGCTGTTGCCCGGTGTAAGTGCGTTCCAGCGGCTGCTGCGGATCAAAGCCACGCGGGTTGCCGCTGACGCCGACCACCAACACGCGACTGGCACCCAAGTGCAGCGCCGGACTGATCGGCGCCGATTGCCGCACCGCGCCGTCGCCGAAATACTCATCACCGATTTTTACCGGCGCGAACAACAACGGAATCGCCGAACTCGCGAGCAAGTGATCGACCGACAGTTGCGTCGGCACACCGATGCGCCGATGGCGCAGCCAAGAATCAATCGTGCCGCCGCCCTGATAGAACGTCACCGCCTGCCCCGATTCGTAGCCGAACGCCGTCACCGCCACCGCATGCAATTGCTTGCGCGCGATGGATTCGGCGATGCCGGGCAGGTGCAGTTTTTCATTGAGCAGGTCGCGCAGCGGCGAACTGTTGAGCAGCGCTACCGGCAGATGCCGACCGAGGCCAAGCAGGCTGTGGCTGACAAAACGGCTGGCCTGACGGATCACCCCGGGCCAGTCACTGCGCAGCACGCGATGGCTGCGAAAGCCTTGCCAGAACAGCGTCAGCCGTTCGATCGCCGCGCGGAAATCGCTGGCGCCGCTGGCGAGGCTGACCGCGTTGATCGCGCCGGCCGAGGTGCCGACGATCACCGGGAACGGATTGTCCGCGCCCACCGGCAACAATTCGGCAATCGCCGCCAGCACGCCCACTTGATAAGCCGCCCGAGCCCCGCCGCCGGAAAGAATCAAACCTGTGACCGGTTCCGCTGGGCTCATCGCAACACTCCGTGGTGCTTAGGGGATGGGGTGAATCAACCGCGTTTGGCGTACAACTTCGGCTCGCCCGGTGGCCGGCTCTTGAAGCGACGATGCGCCCACAAGTATTGCTCCGGGCAATCGCGCAACACGCCTTCGACCCATTGGTTGATGCGCAGGCAATCGGCTTCTTCGGTCTCGCCCGGGAAATCTTCCAGCGGCGGATGCACCACCAGCCGATACCCGCTGCCGTCCGCCAGACGCTCCTGAGTGAACGGCACTACCAGCGCCTTACCCAGCCGCGCAAATTTGGTCGTCGCCGTCACCGTCGCTGCCTGAATGCCGAACAGCGGCACGAAGATACTTTGCTTGGCGCCGTAGTCCTGATCCGGCGCGTACCAGATCGCCCGACCGGAACGCAGCAGCTTGAGCATGCCGCGCACGTCGTCGCGCTCCACCGCCAGCGAATCGAGGTTGTGCCGCTCACGGCCCTGACGCTGGATGAAGTCGAACAACGGATTTTTGTGCTCGCGGTACATGCCGTCGATGGTGTGCTGTTGGCCGAGCAGCGCCGCGCCGATCTCCAGGGTGGTGAAATGCACCGCCATCAGGATCACGCCTTTGCCTTCGCGCTGGGCTTTCTGCAAATGCTCCAGCCCTTCGACGTGGGCGAGTTTGGCCAGACGCTCACGCGACCACCACCAGCTCATCGCCATTTCAAAAAAAGCGATGCCGGTCGAGGCGAAATTTTCCTTGAGCAGGCGTTTGCGCTCCGCCGCGGATTTTTCCGGGAAGCACAGTTCCAGATTACGCTTGGCAATGCGCCGCCGGTCGCCGGCGAAGCGATACATCAACGCACCCAAAAATCGACCGATGGTCAGCAACGCCGGATACGGCAGCTGCACGATCAGCCACAAAAGCCCCAAGCCGCACCAGAGCGGCCAGAAGCGTGGAGCAAGAAATGCTTTTCGAAAACGCGGGCGATCCATTAAAGCTTCCGTAAATACAGTGGCCGCGCATTCTACATCGTTCGACCCGGCTTGCGGCCTGCGGGCGTTCTCGTTATAAGTCTCGGCACTTTTAGTGACAAGCCGTTGTATGCCGACATGAGCAAAACCGAACCGTTAAACCAAGATCCCGTGTTCCAGCTAAAGGGCAGCATGCTGGCCATTACCGTGCTGGAACTGGCCCGTAACGACCTCGACAGCCTCGATCGGCAATTGGCCGCCAAAGTTGCGCAGGCGCCGAATTTCTTCAGCAACGCGCCGCTGGTTCTGGCCCTGGACAAACTGCCGCCGAGCGAAGGCGCGGTCGACCTGCCAGGTTTGATGCGCGTGTGCCGCCAACATGGCCTGCGCACCCTGGCGATTCGCGCCAGCCGCATCGAAGACATCGCCGCCGCCATCGCCATCGACATTCCGGTGCTGCCGCCGTCCGGTGCCCGTGAACGGCCACTGGAGATGCCCGAAGCCGAAGTCAAAAAGAAGCCGGAAAAGCCGCCAGAACCGACCGTCAAACAGACCCGCGTCATCACCACGCCAGTACGTGGTGGCCAACAGATATACGCGCAGGGTGGCGATTTGGTCGTGGTCTCCTCGGTCAGTCCGGGGGCGGAACTTCTTGCCGATGGCAACATCCATGTATACGGCCCGATGCGTGGCCGTGCGCTGGCCGGCGTGAAGGGTGACACCAAGGCACGGATTTTCTGTCAGCAATTGAGCGCTGAACTGATCTCCATCGCCGGTCATTACAAGGTTTCCGAGGATTTGCGCCGCGATCCAATGTGGGGCTCGGGCGTACAGGTCAGCCTGTCGGGCGACGTGTTGAACATCATTCGGCTTTAACGGATACTGCCGCATTTTCCAAGCATCTCTAAAACGTAGCGAAAACGGCTCAAACGAAGTAGGAAAAAGGCCTAAAGCCAAATTCCAGCCAAGGCTGTCCGACTGCAGTAGTTTTCAAGAGATGTTTTTCAGGGGCTAAAAAGTCCTTCTTCCTTAGGGGTGAAACACCTTGGCCAAGATTCTCGTGGTTACATCCGGCAAGGGTGGTGTGGGTAAGACCACCACCAGCGCCGCTATCGGTACCGGCCTCGCTCTGCGCGGCCACAAAACAGTGATCGTCGACTTCGACGTGGGCCTGCGTAACCTTGACTTGATCATGGGTTGCGAGCGCCGCGTGGTGTATGACTTCGTCAACGTGGTCAACGGCGAAGCCAACCTGCAACAGGCGCTGATCAAAGACAAGCGCCTGGAAAACCTCTACGTGCTGGCCGCCAGCCAGACCCGCGACAAAGACGCGCTGACCGTCGAAGGCGTGGAAAAAGTCCTGATGGAGCTCAAGGAACAATTTGAGTTCGTCGTCTGCGACTCCCCGGCGGGCATCGAAAAAGGCGCACACCTGGCCATGTACTTCGCTGATGAAGCGATCGTCGTGACCAACCCGGAAGTGTCCTCGGTACGAGATTCGGACCGCATGCTCGGCCTGCTGGCGAGCAAATCGCGTCGCGCCGAACGTGGCGAAGACCCGATCAAGGAACACCTGCTGATCACTCGCTACCATCCAGAGCGTGTGGAAAAGGGCGAGATGCTTGGCGTTGAAGACGTCAAGGAAATCCTCTCGGTCACCCTGCTCGGCGTGATCCCGGAATCCCAGGCGGTGCTCAAGGCATCCAACCAGGGCGTACCGGTGATTCTCGACGACCAGAGCGATGCCGGTCAGGCTTACAGCGATACCGTCGACCGTTTGCTGGGCAAAGAAAAAGCCCACCGTTTCCTCGATGTCGAGAAGAAGGGATTCTTCGAGCGCCTGTTTGGAGGTAGGTAATGAACCTTTTTGACTTCTTTCGTGCCAACAAAAAGCCAAGTACCGCCTCGGTAGCGAAAGAGCGTCTACAGATCATCGTGGCGCATGAGCGCGGCCAGCGCAGCACGCCGGATTACTTGCCAGCCTTGCAGAAGGAACTGGTCGACGTGATCCGCAAGTACGTCAACATCGGTAACGACGACGTACATGTTGCACTGGAAAGCCAGGGCAGTTGCTCGATTCTGGAACTCAACATCACCCTGCCCGATCGCTGAGTCGATTGGGTAGTCGCTACGGCGGCTCGGGCTGTTGATGCTCGTGTAGGCGCTGCCGAAGGCTGCGATCTTTTGATTTTGTTTTTGACAATCAAAAGATCGCAGCCTTCGGC